>JAOAHS010000034.1 GCA_026415135.1 Calditerrivibrio sp.
TAAAGGATAAGCATCTGGTGGTCATAGCGGAGGAGTCACACCCGTTCCCATCCCGAACACGGAAGTTAAGCCCTCCAGCGCCGAAGATACTTGGCTAAGACAAAGCCCGGGAAAATAGGTCGCTGCCAGATGCTTTTTTTAGTAATTACGGGTTGCGCCCGTAGCTCAGCTGGATAGAGCAACGGACTTCTAATCCGTAGGTCAGAGGTTCGAATCCTCTCGGGCGCGTCTTTATATGGTGGGTGTAGCTCAGTTGGTAGAGCCCCGGATTGTGGCTCCGGTTGTCGCGGGTTCGAGTCCCGTCACTCACCCTAAATATATAAGCGAGTGTGGCGGAACTGGTAGACGCGCTAGACTTAGGATCTAGTGCCACAAGCGTGGGGGTTCAAGTCCCTCCACTCGCATAAAAAGCCGGAGTGGTGGAATTGGTAGACGCGCCGGACTCAAAATCCGGTGGGCTAATCACCCGTGGGGGTTCGAGTCCCCCCTCCGGCATTTTAATTTTAAAAGGTTTCTTTGATTTTTTCTTCATCTCCGATCACTACTATTTCATCACCCTCTTCGAAAATAATGTCGGGGTCCTTGATTGTCTTAGAATTCCCATCTCTTCTTATAATAACCGCATTTAAGCTATATCTATTCCGTAGATCAATCTCTTTTAATGATTTGCCTATAAAATGTTGTGGTACTTTTACTGTGGCAACAGTTGTATCATCATACATGTGGAACATCTCTATGATAGTGGGTTTTGATACTTTTTCAGCAAGCTTTGTTGCTACCTCTTTTTCTGGTAGTATTACCTCATCTACACCTATTTTATAAAGTATCTCTTTTTGTATTTCGTTATTTGCTTTTGCTATGATCTTTTTAGCTCCCAATTTCTTAAGATGAGTTACGCATAGGATTAGGCTTTCAAAATTGCTGCTTAAGCCAACTACTATAAGATCGTATTTAGAAATCATCAATTCTTTTAAAGTATCTTCCGATGAAGCATCAGCTATAATAGCTTCATCTACATAATCTTTTATTTGATTTATGATGTCAGGGTTTTTATCAATGGCCAAAACGTTATTACCATGTTTGGCTAATTGATATGCTACTTCATAACCAAAGATACCTAAACCAATTACAAGTACATCTTTATTTTTTTTCATACTTTACCCCAGTATAATTTTTTCTTGAGGATAATTTATTTTATTAGTTTTTTCATATCCTAATAAGGATGAGATAAGGGCACTTGTACCGATTCTACCGATAAACATACAAAATATCAGTATAAGCTTACCTTCTGTTCCAATTTTTGATGTAATCCCAAGGGAAAGTCCAACAGTACCTAATGCTGAAGCCACTTCGAAAAGCATATCCATGAAATCATAGTTGTAAAAATATAGCATAGCAAGGGTAGATGTGACAAGTACAAAGATATAAGCAGCTATAAGGGAAAAAGATCTTAGTATTTGGAAGTTTGGTACTTCTCTTTTGAAAATGACCAGTCTATTCACACCTTTTAGTATGTTTACTATAGAAAGTAGCGCTAAAGCAAATGTTGATGTTTTTATACCTCCACCTGTACCACCAGGTGAAGCTCCTATGATCATTAGTATTATTAAAGTAAACTTACTGATTTGGGTTAAGTTGGTCAGATCTACAGAATTAAATCCAGCAGTTCTTGCTGTGACTGACTGGAAAAAGCCATCGATGATATCCATTTCATGTTCTAAAATATTGAATACTATAAAACCAAATAAGATAAGTAATAATGTAGAAATAGTAACAATTTTTGTATGGTTTTTTAATCTGCCACCTTTTAATAGATATTGATGGATATCGTAGATAACATAAAACCCCAACCCACCAAAAATGATCAATATCATTATAGTGAGTTTGATTACCCAGTTCATTCCTATTAAGCTATTATCAAAAGGTGAAAATCCGGCATTGCAAAAAGCTGAGATTGAATGGAATAAACCATAATAAAAGGCATTCACTATCGTATATCCATCCAACCAGAAACCAAATGTCAAAAAAATAAACCCGATAAACTCTATCAAAAAAGTATAAAAGATGATATATCTTACGATATATTCCGCTTCGTTCATGGAGAAAATATCCGTTAGGTTAGTGACCACAAGTCTCTGTTTAAGATTTAGCTCTCCTCTAATAAAAAGGAATATTGAGGTTGTTAAAATCATTATACCTAAACCACCTAATTGTATCAGTACTATGATAACTATCTGGCCCAGTATTGTAAAATTTGATGTGTTAGTTACGGATAGTCCAGTTACACAAACGGCAGATGTTGATGTAAATAGGGCATCAATAAAGCTTAAATCACCTTTGTACATCATCGGTAATTTTAATATTAATGTTCCGGCTAATATTAGGGTGAGAAATGTAAAAGTGAAATAGCTCCAAATATTGGGTCTAGACATACTGCTGTATACTACTATAACTTTTGCTTGTCAATTAGGAAATATCTGATTTGTGTGAACTGAAAATAGAGCTAGCGCAAATAGTTAAGAACTTGGTCATTTCACCATCACTTCTTGATGTTAGAATAATGGGACATGCTGCACCCAAAACGAGATTTGCTACCTCTACCCCCATAGTCATAACCCATGCTTTGTAAAGAAAGTTACCGCCTTCTATGTGTGGAACCACAAGGATATCAGCTTTACCAGCGACAGGGTTGTCTTTTAACCCTTTTTTCTCTACAGAGTCTGAGTATAAGGCCAGATCATAGGAGAGTGGACCGTAGACGTAAGCGTCCGGCCAATTTAGTTCTGATAATTGTTTTTCCAGTATGCTTGTTGGTATTTTTGCCGATGGAACTTCATTTGCATCGAGCAAAGCTACACGGGGTTTGTCTATACCTAAACTCCTGGCTGCTTCTATAGCATTTCTTAGGATATCAAAGCTTGATTCTAATTTATCATCTATAAAAAGTGATGGATTTATCGCAGGATCGGTAAGGAAAATGAGTCTATCTACCGATGGGAGTTCAAATATACTTACTAAGGATAATCTTCTGCCTATGTTTAAACCCTTCTCTTTGTCAAGTATTGCTTTAACGAAGTTTTGAGTGTTTATTTTCCCTTTCATTATTAGTTGTGCATCACCTTTTCTTATTATTTCTACACCTTTTTTGGCTGTTTCAAGTTCATAGCTTTCATCCTGTGCTGAAACATGGATAAATTCATAGTGATTTTTATAATTAAGGTGGTCTTTGCAATAAAAGCTTGTTTTCTCTATATCACCTACAAGATAGACCTTATCCACTATACCTTCTTCTATGGCTCGATTTACGGCGCTCATGGAGGAGTCATCAGGGCAAACCAGAGAGATATTTTTTTTGGGAAGTAGCTTTGCAGCATGAACCATATCTCTCATCTTTTTACCTTTTATTTGATGGATCATCGATTCTGTATTTAAAACGACAACAAGGAGTTTAGAAAAATCTGAGATAGAGTTTATACAATGGGGTAAGGATGAATCGAAGTAAAGGGTATCGCCTTCTTCTAAAATATATTCTTCACCATCAACTATCAATTTTACTTTACCATGTAAAACAAAATGAAATTCTTCACCCTTGTGGGTACTGATCTCCTGTTTTTCACTTTTACGAACCTCTACTAAGAGGGGTTCCATAGATCTACCTACATAGAATGGTGCTAAACTTTCATAGTCATAACCCCTTCTTCTGCGTATGGGTATCCTTTCTTCTCTTCTTGTGGCAACTGTTTTTTTAGGTTTAAACTCGTTGCCATAAATTATTGTGGATAGGTCTTTATTTAAAGCTTTTGATATTTTTAAAAGTATTGAGACTGATGGCTGTAACTCATTGTTTAATATCCTGTTGAATTCATCTTTTTCCAGATTAATCTGTTTTAGCAAAAAATCTACGTCAATGTTTTCTTGGATAATTATTTTTTTTATGTTACTCCCGATATCTATTTTCATCTCTGCTCCAGATTATAGATATTCTTTTGGTGTCTCTTCACCTGTTAAAACTCTTAATCCTGCTTCTATTAAAGCTTCTATTTCGTTTTCCCCAGGCTCTACAAATATTTTGCCTAAAAATTTTATTCTATCTATAATTAAATTTATAAATCTTTCACTGTGGGCAAGACCACCAGTGAGTATGATACCATCAATATCTCCAGAAACCACGGGAGCTAAGGCACCAATCTCTTTAGCAACCTGATAGGCCATAGCCTCATAATATAATTTAGCATTTTCATCACCTTTGTCTATCATTTTTTCTACTTCTCTTAAGTCGACGGTATTAAGATAGGAATAAAGCCCTGCTTTTCGTGAAACTGTGTTTCTTAGTTCTTCTATGGTGTAACTACCATTTTTTAATAATTCCAATACCCCATCTACAGGCAAAGATCCAGCTCTTTCTGGAGAGAATGGACCATCACCATCTAAGGCATTATTTACATCGATAACTGACCCTTTACTATGAATACCTACAGAAATTCCTCCACCAAGATGGGCGACAATGAGATTTACTTCTTCATAACTTTTACCAATTTTTTTTGATACTTTCATAGCTGTGGCTTTTTGATTTAGTGCATGAAACATGCTCTTTCTTTCAATTCCTTTTAATCCGGTTACTTTGGCTATAGGTATCATCTCATCTATAACAGGGGGATTAGTGATATAGGCTTCACACGAGTATATTTTGGCAAGCTCATAAGCTATAATCCCACCTAAATTTGCAGCATGTTGTCCCATAACACCTACTTTTAGATCGTGAAGCATCTGTTCATTTACTTTATATATTCCACCTTTTATCGGTTTTATTAGACCTCCTCGTCCGATTATGACGTCAACTTTGGTTGGGTATGGAAGAAAATTGTTTAACGTCTGTTTGATTAAACTAAACCTGAAGTCTTTTTGGTCAATTATATTTTTGTATTTATCTATCTCCTGTCTATCATGTTGGATATTCTGTTTAAATAAATTTGAATCTTTAAAAATACCTATTTTTGTGGAAGTAGAACCTGGGTCTATTGCTATGATGATCACATGATCCTCCTTGGTTTAGTTTAACTAAATATATCTATTTATGAGCAAAAATCAATATGTTTTTTTGAGATATAATGTAAGAAATTCATCCTATTTATCAATGCTATACCAGTTTTTTCTTGACATTACATTAAAACATTATTATAAAATCAAACCATGAGATTGATAATTCTTTTGCTTTTTTCACTTGTTTTATTTGGTTGTGCTAATCTAACTCACAATGTTCAAAGAGATCTACCTTCTGTAGCAAAAATATCTAAGTCTTTGAAGGTTGCGCCCCTTGAGCTAACGCTACAAAAAGTTGATAAGCCCATGTATGTATATGGTTCTGACCCTATGATCAATACAAAGATAGTTTCAGTAGAAATGAAGGATACTACAAAAACTGCTTTTACTGATAAAAAGCCTGATATTTCTAATGAACAGAAGGTTTCAATAAAGCAGGAAAAAAATCAAAAATCTTATCAACCAGAGTTTGATGTTTCCCTTTATTTTGAAAGGAATAAAACATTGCGTTTGTCTTACAATGTTACCGATGATATAAGCAATTATAATGTTCCAGTAAAGATTAACGAAAGGGTTAACAAATATATAGAGAGGTTTACCACAACGTCAAGAGCAGTGATGCAAAGATGGATAAACAATTCTTATAAATATATCTTTTATATCAAGGATCTGTTTAATAATTATGGATTGCCTACAGATCTCTCTTATTTACCTTTAGCTGAGAGTGGATTTGATCCTATTGTTAGATCCAGGGCTGGCGCTGTTGGGATGTGGCAGTTTATGGAGCATACGGGTAAGTTGTATGGACTTAAGGTGAATTATTGGGTTGACGAAAGAAAAGATTTTGAAAAATCTACTGATGCTGCTGCAAGGCATCTCAAAGATCTGTATGAGAAGTTTGGAGATTGGAATCTTGCCTTGGCTGCGTACAATGCAGGAGCAGGTAGGATACAAAGGGCTATTGATAAATATAACACAGAGGATTACTTTGAATTATCCAGCTACAGGCATCTGGCAGAAGAGACAAAGGATTATGTCCCCAAGTATACTGCATTGATGATAATCCATAAGAATCTTTTGCAATATGGATTTGAGTACCCAAGTATAGACCCTATAGTCTATGAAAAGGTTAAGTTGGATATGCCTGTAAACCTCTTGGTTCTCAGTAAGCTTGTTGGTTTGGATATGAACAGCATAATCGATTTAAACCCATCTCTGAGAAGATGGATAACCCCACCTAATGATACCTTCGAGCTAAAGGTACCGTTGGGTTATAAGGATAAAATAGTTGCTGCACTAAACGAACACTCACCAGAGGAGCTTTTACAGGTAAAGATTTATACTCCAACCAAAAAAGAAAACATAAAAGATATTGCAAAAAGACATAAGGTATCAGCTGATCAGATAACAGCAATGAATGGATTTAAAAGGTCTTATGTAAAGGCTGGCTTTCCTGTGCTTATCCCTTCTGAAAATACTAAAAACACCATAAATCCAGAGGAGATCGATAAGTTAGCAAAGATTTCTGACGTAAAAGAGATAAACAGTGTAGATTATGTGGTGAAAAAAGGTGACAGCCTTGCCAAGATAGCAAAGAGGTTTAAAACCTCAGTTTCCTCTATTCAACAGATAAATAATATTAAAAATATTAAGGTGGGGATGACTATAGAGGTACCACTTAAAGGTATCAAAAAGAAAGCAGTAGTGTCTGCATCCAGCAAAAAAGGCTATATTAGTTATAAAGTTAAAAAAGGTGATACTATTTACAAGCTTGCAGCTAAATACGATACAGAACCAAAAGAGATTATTAAGATCAACAATCTAAAGGTCTTAAAACCTGGCCAGACAATCAAGATCCCTAAATCGTAGAAGATTGTATGAAAAACTTTGTTTGTTCTAAAGATTGTATAGAGGCTTGTTTTGCTTCTATTGATGATAACCTGACAATTTTACCTCGCAATGGGCCTACCTTTAAGGGGTTTGTTTGTCAAAAACTGAATAAGTTTTTAAAAAAGGAGATATTTACAAGCGATACCTCTTTTGTAAGACAAGGTGGCAATCTTATATACTGCGAACTTGAGAAGGTATTGAAGGATGTATCAGAATTGATGTTGAAATATAGAAATGAGAATATATTGTATATAAGAGGTTCGGGGAGTTTGGGATATGCAATGGAGTACTGGGATCTGTTTTTTTCTCATTTTCCAAATGTGTACTTTGTAGAGGGTTCATTGTGTCTTAGTACAGGTAAATCGGCTCATGAAGAGGATTTTGGAATAGCAATAAATCCTCCAATTACTAATCTGGATGAGGTAAACAATATCCTTTTATTTGGTAGAGATGCTTATAATGTGGCTCCACATCTATATTCATATTTAAAGGAGCTTAAAAGAGCTGGTAAAAAGCTTGTATATATAGATCCTTTGAAAAAAAAGACACTACTCCTTGCTGATAGATACATAAGGATAAGACCTGCATCTGATAACTACCTTGCACTAGCACTACTTGTCTGTTTAGGTTACGAAAGATCAGATTTGTCTCTTGCCTTTATGTTGGAAAAATGTGGTGTTTCCCAGGATGATTTTGAGTTTTTATTAGAAGCTATAGAAGATGGTAAAACTGGTATAATAACTGGTTATGGTTTGCAGAGGTATTCAAACGGTAAAAATATAACTCAATGGATCAATAGACTTGCATACTTTACAAACAATTTGAATTACTTATACTATGTTAAGAACTCAAAAGAGGGTTTACCAAAAAAGATAATAAACAACCCTAAGATAAATATAAGCAAGATTTTGGAATGCCTAAAGCAAAAGTTTTTTAAAGGTGCCTTTGTTGTGGCTGCTAATCCTTTGGTTTCTTATCCTTCTACGGGATTGTTGAAAGAGCATTTTGAAAGCTTAGATTTTTTAGTGACTGTTGATACGAATATCACAAAAACAGCTAATTTTTCTACCCATTTTATAAAAGTTGGAGGGATGTTCGCCCAGGAGGATATTGTTGGTAGTTATTTCTATCCTGGTAGATATGGTATAAGAGATAAGGTAGTTAGCACTGTGTCAGATCTGGATGTAATAAAGGGGTTATCTGGCATATTGGGTATTGAAATGGACTTTAGTTTTCCTAAGCTACCAGATATTAAGCAAACAGCCAGAGTTTATAGAACAGAAAGACTGCTCCTTGTTGAAAACTGTTCAAATTCTTTACGATTGATCACTGGCTCTCATTACAGTTATTTAAACTCCCAATACTTTGGGGCATTTGAAAATGTCTTACATATTTCTCCAGTGGATGCTGACCGGTATTCTATACATTCAGGTGATTTGGTGGAAGTTTTTAATGAAAATGGTAAGATAGTGGCAAAGGTTGTGGTGGATGATCTTTGTGGTGAAGGATATATCTTTTGCTATAAGTGTAGAGAGCTTGTTGAGGGTGATCCCAATATTTTAACATCGTTTACTCCGACAGACTCGAATACTGGCATCGCCATTTATGATACTTTTGTTAAATTAAGGCGTGTGGATGAGAAAAAATAAAATTTTAATAACAATGGGTGATCCTTCAGGTGTGGGACCAGAGATTATCTGGAAGTTGTTTAAAAATCATGATTTATCAAATTATAACATAAAGGTTGTTGGCTATAGACAAGCTTTTAAAGATTTCTCCTGTCTTGATTTTGAAATTGTTGAACCTGATTATATAATTAAGGATGATTTTATTATAGGTAGGGTCAACCCCTTAAGTGGTCTGGCTGCCATGAAAAGTATTGAGTTTGCTGTTGGGCTAATACTTTCTGGTGAGGCTGATGCCCTTGTTACAGCGCCTATAAATAAAAAATCTATCCAACTTGCCGGCTACCTTTTCCCAGGTCATACGGAGTATTTAGCATATCTTACTGGAGCTAAAGAATATTCGATGATGCTAGTGGGTGATAGAATAAAAACTGTCCTTGTTACCACCCATTTACCTTTAAAGGATGTTCCGTTAAAGATAGATATCGATGGCGTGTATAGGGCTATCAAGAATGCTCATCTTTCAGGAAAGTTTTTTGGAAATGAAAAACCACATATTGCTGTTTGTGGATTAAACCCCCATGCTGGTGATGATGGTGCTTTAGGTGACGAAGAACTGGATGTCATAAAACCAGCCATCCAAAAAGCTTTGGATGCCTGTATAGATGTATCTGGTCCATACCCAGCTGATTCCCTTTTTGCCAAGATGCTTAAGGGTTTTTGTGATATTGCTGTGGTGATGTACCATGATCAGGGACTGATCCCTGTGAAAATGGAGAGTTTTGGTAGTGCAGTCAATGTAACTTTGAATCTTCCAATTATTAGAACTTCCGTGGATCATGGAACGGCTTTTGATATTGCTGGGAAAAATTTGGCCTCTGAAAGTAGTTTGCTGAGAGCTATAAGAGTAGCTGATTTTATGGTGAAAAATGTTAAATCTATTAGAAATATATAAGCAGGAATTTGGTAAAACAAAAAAATCCTTAGGGCAACATTTTCTTACTAATACTCATATAATGGATAAGATTATCGAATCTGCAAATATTGTAAAAGGTTCAAAAGTACTAGAAATAGGTCCAGGGTGTGGTGTTTTAACATATAGGATCTTAGAAAAAGGTGCGGAGCTTCTTGCTGTAGAAATTGATGGAGAATTGGTGAACTTTTTAAAGAGATATTTACATTACTATCAATCTTTTAATATTGTCCATTCAGACTTTACTAAAATCGATGGTAGTATTTTACATGGAAAGTATATTTTTGTGGGGAATCTCCCGTACTACATTGCTGTACAGATATTAGAGAAGTGTACTGAGTTGATAGATCATGTAGAAAGTCTTGTTTTTATGTTCCAAAGGGAGGTTGCTGAGAGGATTATATCCCCATCAAAAACGAAATCTTATTCATCTCTATCTGTTTTTTGTCAGTATTTTTTTGAAATCAAGAGGGTTATGAATATATCTGGTGCAAATTTCTATCCAAATGCTAAAGTGGAATCTACAGTATTGAGGTTTATTCCGAGAAAACGTGAGTTTTCTGAAAATGATGAAAAAGCGTTTTTAAGTCTTGTTAAGAGCAGTTTTTTGTCAAAGAGAAAGATGCTTAAAAATAATCTAAAGGGTGTAATAGATATATCTTTGATACCTCTTTTTTTCAAAAGAGACAATGTTCGAGCAGAGGAACTTTCTCTTGTTGAATTCATTGAGTTCTTTAGATTTTTAAGAAATGTTGGATAAAAGTATCTATGACCTGACCTATACTGTAGTTGATATAGAAACCACTGGGATGTCTCCAGAAAAAGGAGCAAGAATAGTGGAGATTGCAGCTGTAAGGATTGGGGAGGGTTTAAGATTAAAAAAAGAAGATACCTTTTATTCTCTGATAAATCCAGAGGTAACGATACCATATTCTGCTTTTAGAATACATAAGATTTCAAATGAGTTGACAAAAAATGCTCCTACTTTAGAGCCGGTTTTAAAGGCATTTATAGAATATGCCAAAGATACAGTTATTGTTGGTCAAAATATCAGTTTTGATTACTCTTTTCTTTCTTATTATGCAAATTATTATGGTTTGAACTTTCATAATTATTATATAATCGACACTATAAAGGTTGTAAAAAAGATTGCTCCTAAGTTAAAAAGGTATAATTTAGACTCCCTTATTAATTATTTTGGGCTATGGGAAATCGTGGATGTAGGATATAGACACAGAGCTGATTACGATGTAATGGCTACAGCTTTGATCTTTATAAGGGCAATTACTATCATGGAACACCATAATGATAATATCAAATTAATTGATTTGTTATAAAAAAAACGGGGTTTTACCCCCGTTTTTAATGGTCATGAGCTCCTTCTGCACCTACTCCAAGATATGTTCTAATCTTTTCGTCTTCAAAGAGTTCTTCTGCTCTCTTGTCTGGTGCAATTAATGATCCTATCCATCCTGCTATAAATGCAAGGGGTAGTGAGAAAATTGTTGGAAATTTATATGGGAAGATAGCTTCTTTGTGTTTTAATACATCAACCCAAACTGTAGGTCCTAAAATAATTAATACCATAGCTGAAATACCACCAACAAGTATCGATAAAACTGCGCCTGTTGTGGAAAACTTTTTCCATACTATTGATAGGAAAAGCGATGGAAAATTAGCACTTGCAGCAACGGCGAACGCAAGGGCAACGAGAAATGCGACATTTTGGCCCTTGAAGGCTATGCCGAGGAATATGGCTACGATTCCGTATATGAAAGTTGCAATTTTTGCAGATTTGTATTTCTCGCTTTCGGTGGCTTTTCCAGCCTTGACAACACCAATCCAAAGGTCATTAGCAAGAGCCGCAGAAGCTGCTATGGTTAATCCAGCTACTACCGCCAGAATAGTAGCAAATGCTACTGCTGAAATGAATCCCATGAGTGCAGATCCACCCATCACTTCTGCAAGCATAACGGCAGCCATATTACCCCCCTTATCGATGGAGGTAATGGTTTCTCTTGATACCAAAACAGCTGCACCATAACCTACTATTGGTATGATAATGTAAAAATAACCTATCCATGTTGTAGCCCATACTACTGATTTTCTTGCCTCTTTTGCATTAGGTACTGTGAAAAACCTCATCAAAATATGGGGTAAGCCCAGAAGCCCAAGCATCAAAGCAAGTCCCAAAGAGAAAGCGTCTGTAGCACTTTTTATAAAGCCACCTGGTTCTAATGCAGCACTACCATACTTTTCTGCTACTGCTCCGTAGAGGTTTCCTGGATTAAAGCCGAATTTTGCCAAAACAAGGATTGTAATCAGAGTAACACCGCCTAAAAGTAATACCGCTTTTATTATTTGTACCCAAGTAGTTGCAAGCATACCACCTAAAAGAAGATAGATAAGCATAGCAATTCCGACAATAACTACAGCCATTTCATAAGACATTCCAAAAAGTAATTTGATTAGTGAACCCGATCCCACCATCTGGGCTGTTGTATAAGATAGTAGTACGAGCATACCACCAATAGCTGCAGCCGTTTTGATAGGTTTTGCATTTAATCTGAAGGAAACAACATCTGCAAAGCTATATTTACCTAAATTTCTTAAAGGCTCAGCTATTAAAAAGAGAAGCGCGGGCCAGCCAACAAGCCAACCAACTGCATAGATTATACCATCATAACCCTTTAATGCTACCATCCCTGATATACCTAAGAATGATGCAGCAGACATATAATCACCTGCAAGGGCTAATCCATTTTGAAACCCAGATATCCCGCCACCGCCAGTATAGTATGAGCTTGCAGTTTTTTGGGATTTTTTGGCTGCAAAGTAAGTAGCTGCAAGAGTAATAACAACTACTAAAAAAAAGAAAGTAATAGAAGACGGATTTGGTTTACCAAAAGAAAACTGTTGCACCATATTAGTAGCATTATCCATTTATTTCCTCCTAAAATTATAACATCTTTTTTAATTCTTCTACTTCTTTATCGTATGTGTTGTTTGCCCACCAAACATAATAAGCGGTAAGAAGCCAAGCACCTACAATAACTAAGACACCTAATATAATACCTACGTTAGTGTAGACACCTATTTTTACTGCTAAGGCAGCTTTGTTGCTAGCTATAAGGAAGATATAGCCGTAGTAAATGAAGAAAAGTAGGAAAAGTAAAATGTAGCTTACTGTCCATTTTTTTCTGACGAGGGATTTAAACCTCTCTGATTCAAGAACTTCTTTTTGTTTTTTGTCCATAATACACCTCTAAAATATTTTTTTAAATTTTAAAAAACATTGATGAAAATCCCTTTAAGATATCTTCTAAACCTTATCACCGACCTTTAATCTTTTATGTAATTTTTAATTTAATGTTTATATAACATTGTTTGTAAAGAATATGTCAATAAGACTAAGATGTCAAGTTTTTTTTATGTAAGATTTAATAGTGAACTTTAATTGAATTTTTGTTATGTAGATTTTGTTGTTGATTCATATGAATTTCCCTTGAAATATATTTGAAATTGTAATATTAATGAATTGAATCTGCTTTTGATGAGGTTGATTGTGAATAAGTTAACAATCAAGAATATTGAGGAATTAACTATAACGTTGAAAAATCATGATCTCTTCCGGAACATTCCAGAAAAAAACTTAAATATTGTTTTATCCAATTCGTTTATAGTTGAATTAACAAAAGGTGAAAAACTATTCGAAAAAAATGAAACATATCATAAAGGTGTTTATTTTATTTTAGATGGTGTGGTACTTTTTATTGATAAAGAAAGATTGGTTTCGGAGATGGGCTATGGAGCTGTTTTAGGTATTACTACTTTTCTTGGAAAATCAAGTTATATGATAGATGCTGTTGCTAAAGATGATGTAAGGCTAATTTTTTTGCCAGAGATCTGTATTTATAAGTTGATAGGAGAATTTGATGATTTTAAAAATAAATTTTATGGGTTAGTGTCCGAAAGACTCTATCTATTAAAGGGTGATATTTCCACAAAAAGTTTTGGTTTTGCTTACAAGCCTGTATCTATGATTATGACAACATCTTTGCAGAGTGTTTTAGATAGTAGCAGATTGTTGGATGCGGCAAAATTGATGGCTAGAAAGAATGTTGGATCTTTGGTGGTTGTGGATAAGAAGAATAATCTTAAGGGCCTCATTAATACAAAACATATAGTTCATAAGTTTTTGTCACAGGATAATATCGATCTCGAAGCTAAAGTTGCAGATTATATGTTATGTGACCCTGTAAAGGTTCCAAAGACTTATCCTGCTATTGAAGTTTTGTCAGAAATGCAATCTAAGAACCAAGATTATGCTGTAGTGGTAGAGAATGAAAAACCTGTTGGGATTATTTCCAATAAGGATATCTTAAAATTGTTGCATACAAGTACTGCTGTTTACTCTTTGAATATAGAACATGCTTCTAACCTCGATGAGTTAAGAACGATTAAAGAAAAGTTATGGTCTTTTGTTAAGAATTTGATGGATCATAGTAGAAACACATCGGATATTTTGCCTACTATTTCAAGTATTCATTTGAGTATACAGAAAAGGGTTTACGATTTTTGTGTAGAGGAGTTTTATAGGGAAACGAATGTGAGGGTTACAGATATTGATCATGCTCTGATAATTATGGGCAGTGGGGCAAGGAAAGAGATGATGTTGAATCCGGACCAGGATAACGGGTATATCTTCAGTGATAGTCTAAGTGTATCTGAGATCGACCATCTGATGAAGTTTGGGGAGATGTTTGTGGAAAAGCTACATTATGTTGGTTATGAAAAGTGTAAAGGTAACGTTATGGTGACCAATCCGGATATGTCCCGAAAGCTTTCTGAATGGAAAAAACAGATAGATAGTATAACGACCAATGCTGGTGACAGTGGTTTTACCTGGTCTAATATAATTTTTGATATGGATTTATATTATGGGAATGCTGCACTGGTAAATGAACTTAGGAGGTTTATAGGTAGAGTCGTTTCTTCCAGACCACTATTTTTGATTCAGATGTTAGAGGCTGAGACACAGTTTAAGATACCCATAACTTTTTTTGGTAATTTTATCGTTGAAAAAGAGGGGGAACATAAGGGTGAATTAAACCTAAAAAATTCTGCCCTAACCTTTATAACAGATATAGTAAGGGCTTTTAGCTTGAGTAATGGGATATTGGAACTAAATACAGTAGATAGGGCAAAGCAATTGCAGATTAAAGAGGTTCTCTCTGAGGAGACAGTGAGTAAGATTATGGTAGCCTATGAAACATTAGTTGATCTTGCCCTTCATAAAGAGATTAAAGATGCTGAGGCTGGCCGAGTCGCTAGTAAGTATATAAATCCAAACGAACTCTCCGTATACAATCAGAACAGGTTGAAAAATGCTTTGGGATCCATTTCAAAATTGTTAAATCTCAGTTTAAGGTATTTTAAAGGGCAGTTTTAGTTTTTTACGTTTGATTAGTTTGAACAATTTTAATAAAAACTTGACTTTGAGTTAATTTTTGTCTAAAATAAAATATAATTCTATTTGTGAGGTGCTTTATGTCGTTGATGGAAAAGTTTTGGGAGATGGCAAAAGAAAGACAAAAGACCATAGTTTTGCCTGAAGGACATGATGAAAGAACAATTGATGCTGCGCATACAATTGTTAATAATAAGCTTGCTAAGGTTATAGTTCTTGGGGATGAGGCTAAAATAGAATCACTTTTTAAATCAAAAGGGTATCCAGTCTGCTGTGAAATTATGAACCCTGCTACGAGTAAATATCTTAACGATTTTGCAAATACTTATTACAATAAAAGAAAATCAAAGGGGATGACAGAGGAAGAGGCTCTTAAGACGATGCAAGATATACTTTATTTTGGTGCTATGTTGGTGGAGCAGGATATTGCACAGGGTTGTGTCACTGGTGCATGTAACACTACTGCAGATGTCCTTAGGGCAGCTATAAGGGTTATTGGTACGAAGCCCGGTATAAATACAGTTTCAAGCTGTTTTATTATGGTGACTAATAAAAAAGAGTTTGGAAAAGATGGGGCTATACTGTTTGCAGATTGTGCTGTAAATCCTAATCCTGATCCAAGACAGCTGGCAGAAATTGCGATTGCTACTGCCGATAGCTGTAGGTCTTTTTTGGAACAAGAGCCTAAGGTTGCCATGTTGTCCTTTTCCACAAAGGGTAGTGCTGAACATCCTGATATAGATAAAGTTCTTGAAGCTTTAAAGATTGCCAGAGAGATAGCTCCAGAGCTTAATATAGATGGTGAAATGCAGGCTGATGCTGCTTTAATAAAGGCTGTTGGTGAAAAGAAGGCGCCGGGTAGTAAAGTGGCTGGTCATGCTAATGTTTTAATATTCCCAGATTTGGATGCAGGTAATATCTCTTATAAATTAGTTGAAAGGATAGCAGGAGCTGAGGCGATTGGACCGATAATACAGGGGCTTAAAAAGCCTGTAAATGACCTTTCAAGAGGTTGTAAATATATGGATATTGTTAATGTAGCAGCAATAACTGCTGTTCAGGCGTAGGAGGATGTATGAAGATATTGGCATTAAACTGTGGTAGTTCATCTGTAAAATATCAGCTTTACGATTGGGAAGCCCATAAGGTGGTGGCTAAGGGGATTGTGGAGAGGATAGGGATTGGTGATTCTTTTATAGTTCATGAAGTGCCCGGTCGGGAGACTATAAGAGAAGAGTATGAGTGTCATGATCATAGTACTGCTATAAATCTTGTGGTTAATACCCTTGAAAACCCAACAAAAGGTGTAATATCGAAGATTTCAGAAATTTCTGCTGTGGGTCATAGGGTGGTTCATGGTGGTGAGAAGTTTAAGAGAAGCGTGTTAATAAATGATGAGGTAGTTAAGGCTATAGAAGAGGTTCAGCATTTGGCACCGCTGCATAACCCCCCAAATCTTGCTGGTATAAAGGGTGCCCAAAAGGTTTTGCCCGATGTGCCCCACGTGGCGATTTTTGATACAGCATTTCATCAGACTATGCCGGAGCATGCTTTTTTATATGCTGTTCCCTATGAGTGGTATGAGAAATATGGTGTAAGAAGGTACGGTTTTCATGGCACGAGTCATCTTTATGTGTCAAAGAGGGCTGCTGCATTATTGGGTAAGCCGTCAAAAGAGTGTAATATAATTACTATGCATATAGGTAACGGTGTGTCCCATACTGCTATAAAAAATGGTGTGTCCGTGGATACGTCTATGGGGTTGACTCCGTTGGAAGGGGCAGTTATGGGGACAAGATGTGGGGATCTCGATCCTGCTGTTCCGCTTTTTATGCAGCAGCAGCTAAATGTTAGTCCAAAAGAGATGGATAATATTTTAAATAAAAAGTCTGGGATTTTGGGGATTACTGGTAAGTTTACGGATAGAAGGGATGTAATTGCAGGTAGTGAACAAGGGGATAAGAGGTGTACCCTTGCCCTTGAGATAGAGGCTTATAGGTTGAAAAAGTATATTGGTGCGTACTATGCTGTTTTGGGTAGAGTAGATGCAATAGTATTTACTGCTGGTGTGGGTGAGAATGCCTGGATAATTAGGGAAAAAGCTCTTCAGGGCTTGGAAAATTTAGGTATAATTATAGATTTTGAGAAAAATAAAAAGACCTTTAGTAAATCCGGCGAGACGGAGATTTCAACACCGGAGTCAAAGGTGAAAGTATTTGTTATACCTACGAATGAGGAGTTGGTATTTATTGAGGATGTGGTAGCCATATTGAATGGAACATATAGAGATCATACAGAGCATAGTTATACGTTTTTAAAATAAAAAGGGGGCCTCCCCCTTTTTTCTTATTTATAATGCTATCAATTTGTTATTAAAAAATGTTAAAATATAATATCTTTCCCTTGAAATTTTTCCATAAATGTGTTAAATTATTAAACAATTTTTAGCTATATTTAACAAAAGTGGGGTATCTATGAATAAAACAGGTGCAGAGATTGTTGTTGAATGTTTAAAGAAACATGGTGTAGAATTAATATTTGGTTATCCTGGAGGTGTATTGCTCAGTATTTATGATAGATTGTTTGATTCGGATATTTTGCATGTTCTACCGAGACATGAGCAAGGTGGAGTACATGCTGCTGATGGTTATGCCCGTTCCACAGGAAAAGTGGGTGTTTGCTTTGGAACAAGTGGACCTGGAGCAACAAATCTTGTTACAGGTATAGCTACGGCTTATCTGGATTCTGTTCCTCTTGTGGTTTTTACTGGACAGGTTCCTACAAATCTTATTGGTGGTGATGCTTTTCAAGAAGCAGATATCGTGGGTATAACAAGACCAATAGTGAAACACAGTTATCTGGTCAAAGATGTGGATGATATAGCTCACACCATTTCTGAGGCCTTTTACCTTGCAAAAACAGGAAGACCTGGACCGGTATTGATAGATTTGCCAAAAGATGTGATTGCTGGGAGATCAAAAAATACCTCTTGTCAGGTAGATATAAAGCTTGTGGGTTATAATCCTACTTACGAAGGGCATCCTATGCAGATAAAAAAGATGTTGAAGATGCTCGAAAGCGCAAAGGCACCGGTTGTATTGATAGGTGGTGGTGTAAAGTGGAGTAATGCCAGTGAAGAGCTTGTAAAGTTTGTGGAGGCGATAAACCTTCCTGTGGTATCTTCTTTGATGGGTATAGGTGCTTTTCCTAACCCCCACAAAAATTGGGTGGGTTGGGCTGGTATGCATGGCAACTATGCATCAAATATGGCATTGACAGAAGCAGACTTTATTTTGGCAATAGGTACAAGATTTTCAGATAGAACTACAGGGCGTTTAGATGGGTATTCCCCAAGATCCAAAAAAGCACAGATTGATATTGATCCTACGTCCATAGATAAGAATGTAAAAGTGGATATACCTATAGTTGGAGATTGTAAAACTGTTTTAAGGCAGATATTAAACTATATTAAAGATTTTAATTGGGAAAAAAGCAGAAAAGATAGAGAGGATTGGTTGAAGAAGATCGAATATTGGGATAGTGAAAGGCCTTTTTCGTATAAATACTCGGATAATGTAATAAAACCCCAATTTGTAGTAGAAAAGATCTATGAAGTTACAGGCGGGGATGCAATTATTACCACTGAAGTTGGTCAAAATCAGATGTGGGCAGCTCAGTTTTATAAATTCAAACATCCTAAACAGTTTATTACTTCTGGTGGATTAGGAACTATGGGGTTTGGTTTTCCGGCAGCGATTGGTGCAAAATTGGGTAACCCTGACAAAGAGGTTTTTGATATTGCAGGTGACGGTAGCTTTCTTATGAACATGCAGGAGCTTTGCACAGCTGTCCAATACCGTGTTGGTGTTAAGGTGGCCATATTAAACAACAAGTTTTTAGGTATGATTAGACAATGGCAGCACCTGTTTTTCAATAAGAGATATTCGTACTCATGTCTTGAATGTCAGCCAGACTTTGTGAAACTTGCTGATGCTTATGGCTGTGTGGGATTGAAAACAGATAAACCTTCCGAGGTGGAAGCAGTGATCAGGGAATCCCTTAAGATAAAGGATAAACCTGTTTTAATGGATTTTTGTGTTGATAGAGAAGAGAATGTTTATCCGATGGTTCCAGCTGGGGCTGCTTTAAATGAAATGATATATGGAGATAAGTGATATGAGACACATTATTTCTGTTTTGGTAGAGAATAAATTTGGAGTTTTAGCTAGGATAGCTGGCTTGTTTAGTGGTAGGGGATACAATATTGAAAGTCTTTCTGTAAATGCAACAGAGAATGAGGATATTTCGATCATGACGATTGTCACAAGGGGTGACGATCATGTGATAGAACAGATAATCAAGCAACTCAGAAAGCTTGTTAATACAATAAAAGTAAGGGATGTCACATTGGTGGACCATATAGAGAGGGAATTGGTGTTGCTGAAGGTTCATGCTACACAGAGGACAAGACCAGATATACTTAGCATTGTTGAAACATTTAGGGGTAAAGTTGTTGATATTACAAAAGAATCAGTGGTCATAGAGATAACTGGTGATCAGGGTAAACTCAATGCCCTCATAAATGTTCTGGAGCCTTATGGAATAATTGAAGTAATTAGAAGTGGAACTATAGCTATATCCAGAGGTAGCAAGTCTACCACAGATTTTACAAAACAAGATATTAAAAACCAGGAGGAATAATAGATGAAAGTTTACTATGAAAAGGATGCGAATCTTGAGTTGATTAAAAAGAAAAAAGTGGCTGTTGTTGGATATGGTAGTCAGGGATATGGCCATTCCAATAACTTAAAAGATAGCGGTGTTGATGTTGTTGTTGCCCTTAGGAAGGGTGGAAGTTCTTGGAAAAAAGCTGAATCGTCTGGGTTAAAGGTAATGGAGATTTCTGAAGCTGCTAAGTGGGCTGATGTTATTATGATTTTGGTGCCTGATGAGATACAAGGTGATCTTTATAAAAATGAGATTGCTCCTTATATAAAAGAGGGTGCTTATCTTGCTTTTGCCCATGGATTTAACATACATTTTGGACAGATTGTACCTCCTCCAAATATCAATGTGATTATGATAGCTCCAAAGGGGCCGGGGCATTTGGTAAGAGCTGAATATACAAAAGGTGGTGGTGTTCCTTGTTTGATTGCTGTTTATCAGGATTATTCTGGGGATTCCCGAGAGGTTGCTTTATCCTATGCTGCTGCGATAGGTGGTGCAAGGGCTGGAGTGTTGGAGACAAATTTCAAAGAGGAGACTGAGACCGACCTTTTTGGAGAGCAGGCTGTTTTATGTGGAGGGCTCACTCAGCTTATTAAGTATGGTTTTGAAACGCTGGTTGAGGCTGGATATGCTCCTGAGATGGCTTATTTCGAATGTATGCATGAGGTTAAGCTCATTGTAGATCTTCTTTATGAGGGTGGAATTTCAAATATGAGATATTCCATCAGTAATACTGCTCAATACGGAGATTTGACGAGAGGACCAAAAGTGATCGATCCTCAGGTTAAAGAAAATATGAAAGAGGTTTTAAGGCAGATTCAGTCTGGTGAGTTTGCAAAAGAGTGGATGCTGGAAAATAAAGCAGGAAGGCCAGTGTTTAATGCATTGACAAAAGCTGATGAAAATCATCCGATAGAGCAGGTGGGAGCAAGGTTGAGGGGTATGATGAGCTGGCTTGGTAAAGGTAAAATTGTGGATAAAGATAAGAATTAGTTTGAAGGGGGATTTCCCCCCTTTTTTATTATTGTGACTTTTAAATTTGGCTAACACTCTTTGAGTTTGAATTGGGCTACTAAGTTTAACAAGTCTTTTGCCAGTTCTCTAAGATTTTCAGCTTGCATACGATTTTGCTCTGCTATAGAAGCGTTTTCCTCTGCAACAGCAGAAACCTCTGACATGCTGGATGATATTTCGCTTGCAGCTGAGCTTTGTTGTTCAACTGCTGTAGCAACTGAATTTATTTTATCAGCTATTTCAACAACTCCATCTAAGATTTTACTAAAACTTTGGTTTAGTTTTTCTATTATAATAACACTTTCTTGGGCTGATTTTGTTATCCCATAAACATCATTTACTGAGTTGTTAACTTCTTTTTGTATGTTGTTTATCATGGTATTTATTTCACTGATTGATTTGGTTGTTCTCTCGGCTAATTTTCTTATTTCATCGGCTACTACTGCAAATCCTCTACCGAATTCACCTGCTCTTGCTGCTTCTATTGCTGCGTTGAGAGCAAGAAGGTTAGTTTGATCGGCAATCTCTCTAATGACTTCTAATATTGTTCCAATCTCTTTTGATGCTTCACCTAATTTTTGAATATTTTCGCCAGATTTTGAGACAGATGTTGATAGAGTTTTTACATATTGAACTGCAACTAAAAGATCATTTCTTCCATTGTTTGCCAAATCCTTGACGGATGTCACTTCATTAGAAATATCAGCTATGTTATTCGTGATCTCTTGGATTGTGGCACTCATCTCATGAATTGCAACTTCAACCTGTGAGACTTTATTAGTTAAGTGCTCTATCGCTTTTGACATTTCTTTTGAAGATAAATCGATTGTGTTTGATGAATTAGTTACACTGTCTGCAGATCTTTTAACTTTGAATAACGTATTATTCATCTGATGTTTCATATCTTCTACATTTTCTATTATCATTCCCATTTCATCTTTTCTTTTATATGCTACATCTTTTGACAAATCTCCTGATGCTATAGTTTTGAAATCTTCGGATAAGATGGATAAAGGCTTTCCAATAAATTTTGTGAATATAAAGTTAATTACGAAGAATAATATGATCATTATTATCAAACTAATTACAGCAAACCAAAATTTTATATTTTTTATTGCATCTCCAATAAATTCATCTTCATAGGAACCTGCAGTGATTATCCAATCTAAATTTTTATAATATTCGAAAGCTACAATTTTGTATCTACCTTCCCAAGGGTATCTTATAACACCTGTTTTTTTGTTTAATATCTCTTTTATAAAATCGAAGTTTGAAACATTTTCTCCTTCTTTTTTTGGATGAACAATCAAGACTCCTTTCGAATCTATGATATAATAGTAACCGGTAGTACCTATTTTTGTGTTTTTAATGACAGTTTTTACTTTTTCTTTTACTTTTTGTGTTAATACCCCAGCTTCTCCTATATAATCGTTTTCATTGATAGTTGCTACCAATATGGCGTTATAATCTTCAAGATAGCTATATGATGCATAGACTACTGGCTTAGTTGGATCAGTTGTTCTAGTGTATCTAATAAAACCATTTTTTTTACTTAAGATCTCTTCGATATGAGGTTGACCTTTTAGGCTTTTACCTTCATTAGTTGGATGAATCAGTAATAATCCGTTGTTATCTAAGAGATAAAAATATCCCTTTTCACCAATTTTTTGTTTACTTAATATTTCTTTTAATTCTGTTAATGATCTAATTTTTTTCTGTTTTATTTCTTTAAGAGTGTTATCTATTAGACTTTTAAGATCTTTTTCTGCTTTTTGCTTTGATTTTTCAATAGAATCTTCGAGCGCAATATCTATATCTTCTATAAAGCTTTTTATCAAAATTACTTGAGTCTTAAGTTGGGTGGCTATTTCAGAAGA
>JAOAHS010000035.1 GCA_026415135.1 Calditerrivibrio sp.
GATCTGGATGGATTTATCTCTGTTGTTAGCTCAATATTTGCCTCAATACCTTATGATGATGGGATGAGGCTTAATGAGGGTAGTTTTCACACGTTATTTTATCTTATGGTATCAGCTGGTGGCCTTCCAGCGAGGAGTCAGATGCTCAACTACAGTGGTAGGATAGATATGGTGTTGGAGATGAGGGATAAGGTGTATATCTTTGAGTTTAAGTGTAATCAGAGTGCAGAGGTTGCCCTTAATCAGATCAAGGAGAAGGACTATCATAGGCAGTACTTATTCAGCGGTAAGACCATATTCCTTATCGGCATAAATTTTAGTACCGAAAAGAGAAATGTCCAAGAGTTTAGATCACTAAAACTCAGCTAATCAGATCAGCCTATAAAAATTGAACAGGAAATCTGTGGGCTGATTACATTATTACCGCTTGCTTTTTAAATTCTAATGTACTAAAATCCCAATAAAGACTGCATTTTATATAGGGCGATTAGCTCAGGTGGATAGAGCATAGGTCTCCGGAACCTAGTGCGGGGGTTCGAGTCCCTCATCGCCCGTTTATTGCAACTGCTCCCTTTCTTGAAGCACCATCTCTTTAAGTTTCCTTTTCAAAACTTTACCTGTAGCTGTCATAGGGATATCTTCTTTAATATAAATACTTTTGGGAAGTTTAAAGTTTGCCAAATGCTTCTTTAAATACTCCCTTAAACCATTTATATCTACTTTTGCACCCTCTTTTGGTTTTATAAATGCTATAGGTACCTCACCACTCTGCTTATCCGGAATCCCAATAACCGCAGCTGCCTCCACACCTTCATATTGATACAGGTACTCCTCTATCTCCCTAGGATACACGTTAAGCCCTTTTACTATTATCAGATCTTTCTTTCTGTCGACTATATATATGTAGCCCTCTTCATCCAATCTTGCTAAATCGCCGGTAAAAAGCCATCCATTTCTTATTGTAAGAGCTGTAGCATCCTCCATCTTCCAATAACCTTTCATAACATTAGGGCCTTTGACGATCAACTCCCCCACCTCACCCACAGGCACTTCAACCTCATCATCATTAACTATCTTCACCTCTACACCCGGTAAAGCAGGCCCCACAGAATATGGTTTCTGTTTATTCAAAGGGTTTACAGATACGACAGGAGAAGCCTCTGAAAGCCCATACCCTTCGATAATAGGTTTTTTAAACTTATTATAAAACTCTTTGATAATCTCCTCGGGTAAAGGTGCACCACCACTTATATGAATTTTTATAGGATAAAGAAACTTGGCAAACCATGATGGTATGTTGGCTCTGGCAAGAGCTGTGTATATTTGAGGAACACCGAGAAAAAAGTTAGGCCTTTGGAAAAGCAGTATCCTTTTAAAAGATCTCTTCTTTAGCTCCATAATAGATGCTAGCACTATAATACCACATCCCACATAAGTAGGTAACAATACACTTGCAGTAAACGTATAGGAATGAAACATCGGTAGCACCAAAAGCACCTTGTAGGTATGATCAATCTTAAACACCTGCAAACATGCGTCCACATTGCTCAATAGATTGTTATGGGTGAGCATCGCACCTTTTGGGTGTCCAGTTGTCCCTGATGTATAGATAAACACCGCAAGATCTTCCCGGTTAATCTTTACACCGGGATGACTGTTCGATTCAGACATTGCAAGCTGGTAAAGGTTTAAAGATTCGAAATCACTATGATCAAACGTAAATATATTTTTTAAACAACTGTTAAGTTTCTTCTGATGTTTTACCACATCGGTGAACTTCGACGAGGTAACAAGCACTTTTGCCTCAGCATTTGAAATGATATACTGTATCTCCTCCTCCTTAAGAAAAGTATTAAGAGGTACAGCAATCCCCCCCGCTTTTGCAATGCCAAAGTATGTGATTATGAACTCGGGAGAGTTCTCTAAAAGTATACAAACCCTATCCCCTTTTGTAATACCAAACTTAAGAAACACTTTGGCTATTCTATTAGTAAGTTCATCTACTTCACTGTAGGTAAACTTCTTCCCTTCAAAATATATATACGTCTTATTTGGCCTAATCTTTGCATTAAAAGAGAGGATCTCTCCTAAATTGTTAAATTTCATGAAAACCCCCGTAAGGTCTTATTCCAAGCTTAGCAAACACCTCCAAAAGCTTCCCCACAGGTAATCCAACAACAGTATCATAGTTGCCATAAATCTTTTCCACAAACAGGCTACCCTTACCTTGAATACCGTAAGCACCAGCTTTATCCATAGGCTCTTCCGAATCGATGTACCAATTGATCATCTCATCAGTAAGCTTTTTGAAATAGACATCTGTTTTGTCATAAAACTGTTCGTGGATTTTATAATTTTTGTTAACAACCACCACCCCAGTAATCACTTCATGCTTTTTACCACTCAAAAACCTAAGCATTTCCTGGGCATCCTTCACATCCTTAGGCTTACCCAATATCCTGCCCTCACAATAAACTATAGTATCCGCAGCCACAATAAAAGCTTCATCATAGATCCTTGCTACGTCATAAGCCTTTATGGCTGCAACCCTCATCACCTGTTCCTCTATGGGATCTGTTTCATTAAACTCCTCTTTGGTGTTACTCGTGACATATTGAAAATTTATCCCCAACTTTGTAAAAAGCTCCCTCCTTCTCGGTGAACCACTAGCCAGTATAATCTTTTGATACATACGAACCCCTTTTATTTAAAACACTGTTTGATAAATAGCCTATCAAAAAACCTGTTACAACCGCTAAAATTATGAAATAAGGCAAAATTTTTAGAAAAGCAAGATCTTTTACAACAAAAAGTTTAATAATAATAAATTGCATCGTTATATTTGTAACACTTCCTACAACACTAACAGATACTAACGATGAGTATCTATTTGTCAACTTATGATAAAAATACATACTAACGATGGCAACCATCAAGGAGGGGAAAGCGATAATGAGTCTGAAAATAAACCCCGTCGAAAAAATTGCAGTAACTATTGATTTTATAGCACCAAGAATAAAAAGGTATTTCAGATCCAAAAGATACACCCCCATAACAACAGGTATATTGGACAACCCTATTCTAACAAACGGTATAGGCATAGGTACAAAGTTTTCTAATAAGCCCAAAATAATCGAAAAAGAAGCCAGAGCAGCTACCGTTTTTTCCTTATCTTGTAACACCATCATAATCCCTTTTCTCACATTCAATAACTATAGCCACCCTATTTGGCACACACACCGCAGACTCACCACATGTTTCTATGTACCCAAACTGTAAGCATATTTTATCTTTACAATCAGAGCTTAGAAACCTCACCTTTCCATCCTTGATCTCCATCTTTACCCTTTTGCCAAATTCAGTCAGATCCAAGACCTGATTCTTACTAAGATCGAGGGGGTGCTTAACCCCATCAACTATAAGAAATGATCTCTTTTCACCCTCAACGGGTTTAATGATCGCATAGATGGGCAAAACCAAAAAAAGGATCAAAACGATGATATCAAACGCCTTAAGTTTAGTCCATTGTCTCAACGTCTAACCTCATACTGCTCCCATCCGCACAGTTTTTTCATTCTGCCATCTGGTAAATAGAGCAAAACAGGGGTATTGAGCTTTTGACAACTTTTTTCCACTTCGTCTGGACTCATAAGAAAATAAGCAGTGGATAATCCATCCGCCATTTCGGTGCTATCTGCTATTACACTTACACTTCTGTATCTATCAACAGGCTGTTTAGTTAACGCATCAAAGATATGAATATACTTTTTACCCTTTTCTATAAAAAATCTTTCATAATCGCCGGATGTTGCAATAGCCTTATCGGCAAGCCTAACGATAGCCAACACCTTTTTCTTATCATCCGGATGCTGAACCCCAATCCTCCACCCTTTCCCCCCTTTGTCCCCCAAACAAAACATATCTCCCCCAGCGTTAATTATCCCCTCTTTTACTCCCATCTTTTTGAGTAAACTTATAGCCTCATCAACGATCCACCCTTTAGCATAGGCACCAAGATCTATGCTGGCTTGTTTTTCCTTTATCAAAGTATCCCCTGATATCTTTATCTTTTCAAAACCTACTTCAGCATAGCTCTTCCTAAGTATAGCATCATTAGGCACAGAAAAGGGACCATCCGGGAAGCCATATAGCTTCATCACTGTATAGATAGTGACATCGAAGCGACCATTCGTTAAACTATAAAAAAACCCAGATCGTTTTAAAAGCTCAACAAATCTCGCTTCACTCTGTACCTCTTCAAAGATACCTGCCCTGTTTAGCTTATCAGTATTACTTACTACAAGGTAACTTAGCTCATCTATCCTTTTTCTCACAGGCAAAAACTGATCTTTATACCTGGAAGGTAACGTTACCTCCACTACCGTTCCCATTGAAAAAAAAGTATTTGTATCGTAGCTGTTGGAACAGGCTACCAAAAAAACTAAAGATAAATAGGCAAAGACTTTTTGCACGATGGACATACGTTATCTTCGATAAATAAACTAATCCTATAACCGTTTCTACCTATCAGTCTCATACCACAATAGGGGCAAAAAGTATCGTTGTTTGCTGACACATTCCCCAAATAGACATAATGCAAATAACCCTTAGCTATGTTAAAAAGCTCTTTGAGGTATTCCATATCGGTTGGTGGGAGATTGAGTTTATAGGAGGGGAAATATCGTGATATATGAAGTGGTATCGATCTATCTATCCCGGATAACCACCTACACATCTCTTTGAACTCCGTTTCGGTACTGGTATAGCGCTCAACGGCAAGATGGGTAATCTCCAGATGAACATCATGCCTATAAAGGTACTCAATGGTATAAAGTACCTCTTTTAGCCCTCCCCCTAACTTCCTGTACCCCTCTTCACTGAAAGCCTTTAGATCGATATTGGCAGCATCCAGATAATCCACAAGGGTAGCAAGGGGCTCACTGTTGATAAAGCCATTTGAGACTATAACGTTTTTTAATCCAGCTTGTCTAAACAGCTTAGCAGTATCATGTACATACTCGAACCAGATTGTTGGTTCGTTGTACGTGTAAGCAATCCCTATAGAAGCATTCTCCTTAGCAATCGACAACAACGCCTCTGATGTTATCTTTTCCCTAAAAGTGATATTCTTAGAAATAGTCCAGTTTTGACAAAAAGCGCAGGAAAGGTTACAACCGTTTGTCCCTATAGAGAGTATCTTGGACCCAGGATAAAAATGGTATAATGGTTTTTTTTCTATGGGATCAATGTTTATCGATGTCACCTCAGCATAGGATGTCTGATATAAAACACCATCTATATTCCTTCTGATGAGACAGGCACCTGACTTACCATCTGGAATAGTACAACGATGGGGGCAAAGATGACATCTTACCCTATTTGAATCTATCTTCTCATAAAAAGAAGCTTCTTTCATCTGTCACGCAGTAGGACATATTCCGATAAAAATGTCAGAGCATCACGATAAACATTTTGAGGAAAAGCTCTTAGGATCTCCTGAGCCTTTTTGGTGTAACTGTCCACAAATTGCTCAGCTTTGGACTTTATATTATACCTCTTCATCAAATCTGTTATATAATTGATATCTTCCTCTTCAGGTTCTGAAGATATGATCTTTTTCATCCTTTTAAGTTCTTCATCCCTTGCCAGATCCCTCAAGATGAACATAGGTAGTGTCATTTTACCCTCTTTTAGATCTGTACCAGGATTTTTACCTGTTTTTTCTGGATCTCCCAAGTAATCCAATATATCATCACTCATCTGAAAAGAAAGCCCTACTATCCTCCCAAACTCTGCCATAAGCTTGACATAATCTTCATCCAAACCACATAAAAGGGCACCTATTTCACAACATGCAGAAAAAAGCACCGCTGTTTTTGAATATATGATCTTTTCGTATTCCTCAAAGGACAGATCGAATTGGGCAGTCTTAATAAGCTGAAATACCTCCCCTTCGCTCATCGTTTTAGCCGCATTGGCCAAAATCATCTGCACCCTCGCATCACCATCTTTCACAAGATTGACGAATGCCCTCGAATACAAAAAGTCCCCACACAAAACGGTGATATCGTTACCAAAGATCTGGTTAGCGCTGGGTCGACCTCTTCTGAATTTGGCTCCATCAATAACATCATCATGCAATAAAGTGGCAGTATGTATATACTCCACAACACCACTTAAGATAACATCTCTGTCCCCTTCGTACCCCCCCAACCCGGTAGTCAAAAACATAAACACTGGTCTAAGTCTCTTACCTCCACTTTCAAAGACATAATAAGCAACCTCATTGACCATATTAACATCTGAATCCAAATTCCTTTTAAGCTCCACCTCAAGCTGCTCAAGCTTATCCCTAACCAAAGCCGTAACATCGTTTATATTCATCAACGTTCCTCAAAAAGTAGTGGACATTTTCTTTTTTTTGAACAATATATTATTATAAAAAAAAGGTTTTGTAAAATAAAAAATGAATACAGACATTAAAGATTTTGAAGAAAAAACCCATTGTTTTAAAAAAATAATAGAAAGCCTAAACTTACCCAAAGCCAAAGAGACTGTTGTTTTTGATGCTTCCCTTAAGGGGTTGTCCATACCCTATTATCTGCAAGATCGTATGGGCTATAAAAAGATATATAGTATAAACGATTCCCCAAAAATCCAAAACCGGCATATAGTGCTATTAAGCACGGATCAGAAACTGGAGACTATAATATCAAACCATAAATCAGACCTTTTCATTGCTCTATCTCCCCCCTTTCTCTTCGAGCATACCTTTGAGTCAGTATATGCAATCAGTAAAAACCTGAACGTAGGTGGTAAACTGATAATATCCACATACCCAGATCTTTACGATGAAAAAGGTCAGGATATTTTAGGTATCTTTAGCAATCTTATCGACATCCCCATCAAAGAAAAACTCCACCGTCAGCACCTAACCCTTCAAAATGCCTTAAGCAATATCTTTAAAAATATCTCATCGGAGGAGGTACTGGTTAAGGCAAGTAAAGAAGATATTATAGAACTATTTAATTTAGATCTATTTTATAAAAATCTGTTTTATAATGATATTAAAAATCTACTTGATAATGATATAATTTTCGAACAGGTGATCTTTGAAGCCTCCGACCTAACCCTTTTATGGCATATAATCTATGGACATAAATTTTAATGAGGTGAACAATGGAATATATCTTTACAGAAAAAGCTCCCCAGGCCATAGGACCCTATTCGCAAGCTACTAAAGTTGGCAACATGCTTTTTGTATCAGGGCAGATCCCCATCGATCCTAAAACAAACCACATCGTTACCGACGGGATAGAGCACCTTACAAGTCTTGTGCTGGAAAATATGCTTAATATCGTGCGCGCTGCAGAATTCGAACTCACAGACATAGCAAAAGTAACCATATATATCAAAAATATGGATGATTTCTCCAAAATCAACGCTGTCTATGAACAGTTTTTTGGCTCCCATAAACCTGCCAGAGCCGTTGTGGAGGTTTCAAGACTACCTAAGGATGTCCCCATAGAGATAGAATGCGTTGCCATTAAAAATTAAAACATCATTTTCTTGTTATAAAAACTATAAAAAATCTGCTTTTTTCTCGATATGTTTAATTTTTAATTGATCTAAAACTAACATCTTGACATATATTCAAAATTGTGTTTTATTATCGCAGCAAATAAGTAAGGGGGATTTGTTTATGGAAGAGTTGATAAAAAAGCTTCAGCAGTTAAATGAACAAGCTGAGCTCGGCGGTGGTATTGAAAGAATCAAAAAAATGCACGCCCAGGGTAAGCTCACCGCAAGGGAAAGGATCGAAAAACTCCTTGACAAAGGGACCTTTGTTGAACTTGACAAGTTTGTTGTACACAGGTGCAACTATTTTGGCATGGAGAAAAACAAGATTTTAGGGGATGGGGTTGTAACTGGCTATGGTAAAATAAATGGTAGAACAGTTTTTGTCTTTGCCCAAGACTTCACAGTCTTTGGTGGGTCATTGTCTGAAATGTTTGCTAAAAAGATATGCAAAATAATGGACCTTGCAATGGAGGTAGGTGCACCCGTCATAGGTCTAAACGACTCTGGTGGTGCAAGGATTCAGGAAGGTGTTTTATCCCTTGCAGGGTATGCCGATATATTTTTGAGAAACAGTTTGGCATCAGGCGTTATCCCCCAGATATCTGCCATCATGGGGCCATGCGCTGGTGGAGCTGTTTATTCCCCTGCTCTAACTGACTTTATCTTCATGGTAAAGGAAACCAGCTACATGTTTATCACAGGGCCTGAAGTTGTTAAGACGGTTACCAGTGAGGATGTTACCAAAGAGGAGCTCGGTGGTGCCATGACCCATAACACTAAGACGGGTGTTGCCCACTTTGCCGCTGAAAACGATACAGATTGTCTTTTAAAGATTCGAGAGCTATTAAGCTACCTACCATCAAACAATATGGAAGATGCTCCAATAGTACCCACAAAGGATGACCCCAACAGGACGGATATGTCCATTAGAAATATCGTTCCAGTAGATCCCAACAAGCCCTACGATATGAAAGAGATCATTATAAAAGTTGTGGACGATGGGAACTTCTTTGAAGTCCAAGAACACTACGCTAAAAACCTAATTGTAGGTTTTGGAAGGCTAAACGGTAAAACCGTAGGTATAGTTGCAAATCAACCTTCTGTTATGGCGGGAGCCCTTGATATAAACTCATCCATTAAAGGTGCAAGGTTTGTTAGGTTCTGCGATGCCTTTAATATACCATTACTCACATTCGTTGACGTTCCTGGATTTATGCCAGGCGTTGCTCAGGAGTACGGTGGTATCATAAAACATGGTGCAAAGCTGCTTTATGCTTACTGCGAAGCCACAGTACCAAAGGTTACAGTTATCACCAGAAAGGCTTATGGTGGTGCTTACGACGTTTTAAGCTCCAAACATGTTAGGGGTGATATAAACTATGCCTACCCAACAGCAGAGATTGCAGTTATGGGGCCAGATGGTGCTGTTCAGATCCTTTTCAGCAAAGAGGTTGCCTCCGCTCCAGACCCAGTAGCTAAAAAGAAAGAGCTCGTAGAGCAATACAGAGAGACCTTTGCAAACCCATACAGAGCAGCTGAATTGGGCTTTATAGATGAGGTGATTCTCCCAGAGGAAACAAGGCCAAAAGTAATTCAGGCATTTGAGCTTCTTGCTAACAAAAGACAGTCTATCCCACCCAAGAAGCATGATAACTTGCCACTTTAATCACTAAGGGAGGACACTATGCCTGAGATAAAAAAAGTACTGGTAGCAAACAGAGGCGAAATAGCCATAAGAATCTTCAGAACCTGCAGAAAAATGGGTATAAAGACAGTAGCCATCTATACCCATGTTGATAGAAAAGCACCCCACGTTAGGTATGCCGATGAGGCATACTGTATTACCGATGGCCCGGGAGATACAAGCTATCTTAAAAAAGATAGGATTGTGGCTATCGCAAAAAAGGTTGGTGCCGCAATCCATCCCGGCTACGGTTTTTATGCTGAAAATGGTGACTTTAGAAGACTCTGCGACGCAGAGGGTGTCATCTTTATCGGACCATCTGCTGAGCATATAGATATGATGGGTAGTAAAACAGGCGCAAGAGCCGTAATGGCTGAAGCTGGTGTTCCCACCGTACCAGGGACAAAGAACCCTATAAGGGATGTGGAAGAGGCCAAAAAGATCGCCAGAGAGATAGGATACCCCATAATGCTCAAAGCTGTTTACGGTGGTGGTGGAAAAGGGATGAGGCTTGTCCATAAAGAGGAGGATTTTGACTCCGCTTTTAGGATGGCAAGTAGCGAAGCCCTAAACGCCTTCGGTAATGGCGACGTTTATATGGAAAAGTTTATCGTCCAGCCCCATCATGTGGAGGTGCAGGTTTTGGGCGATATGCACGGCAACGCCATACACCTTTTTGATAGGGAATGTTCCATCCAGAGGAGGCATCAAAAGGTAATCGAAGAAGCACCATCCCCATTCATCTCCCAGGAGACAAGGGAAAAGATGTGTAAAGTGGCTGCAGAGGCTATCAAGAAGATAGGATACTTCAGTGCTGGTACTCTGGAATTTATAGTCGGCGCTGATCAAAACTTCTATTTCCTAGAAATGAACACAAGGCTTCAGGTGGAGCATCCTATCACCGAGATGATCACAGGTGTAGATATAGTAAGGGAGATGATCCTTGTAGCTGAAGGTAAACCTTTAAGCTACAAACAGGAGGATATCTCCATACATGGTCACGCTATAGAGTGCAGGATCTACGCAGAAGATCCCACAAACAATTTTGCACCATCACCCGGGCTACTTACCGTTTATCAAACACCAGAAGGTCCCAATGTAAGGGTGGAAAGTGGTGCCTATCAAGGGTATGAAATCCCTCTTTATTACGACCCGATGATAGCAAAAGTGTGTGCTAACAGCAAGACAAGGGAAGGCGCCATCGAGAATATGAAGCGTATACTTTCTGAATACATGATTTCTGGTATAAAGACTTCTATCCCATTCCACATGAGTGTTTTAAAGAATGAAACATTTTTAAGTGGGAACTACGATACTGGCTTTATAGACAATAAATTTGACATGGAAGAGTTGAAAAGAAGAGAGCATTTGGATCCTACCGTTTCTGTGATAGTGGCAAGTATAAAACAGTTATTATCAGAGAAGCTTGCCGCCTCCCGTGCCGTTACCAGACCTGATGTCGGTCAATCAGACTGGAAACGTTTTGGTAGAATGATAAATCTTAGCAAGACTGTCTAAGGGGAGGGTATCATGGCTGTTAAGAGACAATATTTTGCAACAGTAGAAGGCTTTGAAGGGGAATTTGAGGTAAACCTGACAGAAAACGCCCCCGCCGACTACACAGTTTCCGTAAATGGTAAGGAGTACAGAGTTGATTTCGAACAGATCAACGAAACGATTTACTCTGTAATAATCAATGGTCAGTCATACGCCGTCGATATGACCACAAAAGGGGATAAATACGATATTATCGTCAATGGTGACCACTTCAACGTAGAAGTTTTAGATGAGATGAAGAGACTTATGAAGATGAGGACATCCTCCACCGTAGAAGGGCGTCAGGTAATCGAAGCCCCAATGCCCGGATACATCTGGAAAATGCTAAAGGAAGTGGGGGATGAGGTCAAAGCTGGTGAACCTATAATGATACTCGTGGCCATGAAGATGGAAAATGAGATCAAGTCACCAAAGGATGGCGTAATTCAGGAGATCTTTGTCAAAGCAAGCGAAAACCCACAGGAAAGTACCGTCAACATCGGTGACAAACTGGCTGTTGTAGAATAATATAGGGAGGGGAAACCCTCCCAAATATTTTTAGTTAAAAGGTGACCTATGGCAGAATTCAAGAAATATACCTACAAAGAATGGGAAGAAAAAGCAAAAAAAGAGATAAAAAGTGACGCCTTAGATAGATTGATGTGGCATACACCCGAAGGCTTTACAGTAAAACCCCTCTACACTCTGGAAGATCTCAACACAGTTTCCCATGACATAAATAGCTTTCCAGGCTTACCCCCTTTTACGAGGGGACCTATGGCCACAATGTACGCTGGTAAACCCTGGACAGTACGCCAATACGCTGGGTTCTCTACGGCTGAAGAGTCCAACGCTTTTTATAAAAGAAATCTAGCTGCTGGGCAACAGGGGCTATCTGTAGCCTTTGATCTTGCTACCCACAGAGGTTATGATTCCGATCATCCACGGGTCATAGGTGACGTGGGTAAGGCGGGTGTTGCGATAGACTCTGTAGAGGACATGAAAATCCTTTTCGACGGGATACCTCTGGATAAGGTATCTGTTTCTATGACGATGAACGGAGCCGTTATCCCAATAATGGCTTTCTTCATAGTTGCCGCAGAAGAGCAGGGGGTATCACAGGATAAGCTTTCTGGTACCATCCAAAACGACATCCTAAAAGAGTTCATGGTAAGAAATACATACATCTATCCCCCAGAGCCATCTATGAGGATCATTGCCGATATCATCGAATATACCAGCAAATATATGCCAAAATTTAACTCTATAAGTATTAGCGGCTATCATATTCAAGAAGCAGGAGCAAATAGCGCCCTTGAACTTGCTTTTACACTGGCAGATGGGCTTGAATACGTAAGAGCTGCCCTATCGAGGGGTTTGGATATTGACGCTTTTGCGCCAAGATTATCCTTTTTCTTTGCTATAGGTATGAATTTCTTTATGGAAATAGCAAAACTTAGAGCAGCACGAACACTCTGGGCAAAACTGATGAGTCAGTTTAACCCAAAGGATCCAAGATCGATGGCACTTAGAACCCATTGCCAGACCTCTGGTTGGAGCCTAACGGCACAGGACCCATACAACAACGTAATAAGAACAACGATAGAAGCCTTAGCTGCAGTATTAGGCGGAACCCAGTCGCTACACACAAACGCTTTGGATGAAGCCATCGCACTACCTACAGATTTTTCAGCTCGCATTGCCCGCAATACACAACTTATCATCCAGGAGGAGAGCAACATCTGTAACGTAATCGACCCTCTTGGGGGTTCCTATTACGTAGAAGCCCTCACCGACGCCTTGATAAAAGAGGCTGAAAAGATAATCGCAGAGGTAGAAGCCTTAGGCGGTATGACAAAAGCGATAGAATCGGGTATGCCAAAACTAAAGATAGAGGAATCTGCAGCTAAAAAGCAAGCAAGAATTGATAGTGGGCTTGATGTCATCGTTGGTGTAAATAAATACAAACTGGAAAAAGAGGAGCCCATAGATGTCCTTGTTATAGACAATACCACAGTGAGAAACAAACAGATCCAGAGGCTAAATGAGATAAAAGCCAAAAGGGATAACAAGGCTGTAAAAGAAGCCCTCGAAAAGGTAACAGAAGCCGCCAGATCTAACGAGAAAAACCTTTTAGAATTTGCTGTCCAGGCAGCACGACTAAGAGCTACTCTTGGAGAGATTTCAGACGCTATGGAAGCTGTGTTTGGCAGATATAAAGCCGAGATAAGGCTGCAAACTGGTATCTATGGTAATGCTTACGGAGATAAAGGAATGATTGAAGAGGTAAGAACACTTGTTAAACAGTTTGAAGAGGAAGAGGGTAGAAGGCCACGTATCTTAGTGGTAAAGATGGGTCAGGATGGTCACGATAGGGGTGTAAAGGTTGTGGCTACTGCTTTGGCTGATATGGGGTTTGATGTGGATGTGGGGCCTCTTTTCCAAACACCAGAGGAAGCAGCTAAAATGGCTATAGAAAATGACGTCCATGCTGTAGGTGTTTCCACATTAGCGGCAGGCCACAATACTCTTGTGCCTGCATTGGTGGAAGAGCTCAAAAAATTGGATGGGGATGATATAGTTGTCTTTGTAGGTGGGGTAATCCCTCCTCAGGATTACGAGTTTTTATATAAAGCAGGAGCAAGTGCTGTTTTCGGACCAGGTACCAATATTGTAGAATCAGCAAAGGTTATCTTAGAATGTATAAAAAATAAAAAGAAATGATGAAAATAGATCAACTATACCAAGGGGTGCTTTCTGGAAACAGAAGGCACCTTGCTAAAGCAATCACTTTAATAGAGAGCAAAAAGAATACCGACAAGGTGTTAGCCTCCGAGCTCCTATCCCACCTTATGCCTTACACTGGTAACTCCATTAGGGTTGGTATCAGTGGCGTACCCGGCGCTGGGAAAAGCACCTTTATAGAAACTTTTGGAAAGTTTCTCATAAACAAAGGGTATAAAGTGGCGGTACTTGCGGTGGATCCTTCATCCCAGATATCCGGTGGTAGTATTTTGGGAGACAAAACGAGAATGGAGGAGCTCTCCAAAGAGGAAAATGCCTTCATACGCCCATCACCATCAGGGGATTCCTTAGGTGGTGTAGCGAGAAAAACAAGGGAAGCAATGCTACTATGTGAGGCAGCAGGATACAACTTTATTATAATAGAAACAGTGGGTGTTGGTCAATCTGAGGTAACCGTATCAAATATGGTGGATATCTTCACCCTTATCCAGGTACCCAACACAGGTGATGAGCTTCAGGGGATGAAGCGGGGTATCATGGAGATAGCCGATATCATACTCATAAACAAATCTGAAGGGGATAACAGGCAAAAAGCAGAGTTAGCAAAAAAACAGATAGAATTTGCCCTTCACCTGACATTAGAACAAAACCCCCTGTGGAAAACACCAGTAATACTGGTAAGTGCACTAACTTCCGAAGGTGTGGACGAATTTTGGAGTATGATAATAAAATATAAAGATATAATGACCCGTTCTGGGCAGTTTGAAAAGAAGAGAGGGGAACAAAATGTATCCTGGATGTGGTCTTATATCATGGATAACCTCAAAGATAGCCTTACCTCAAACCAGAAGGTGAAACAACTCATCACAGAAATAAACGATAAAGTGAAGAAAGGGGCAATGAACCCAACAAAAGCTGGTGAAGAGATCCTCAGCTGCTATTTTAGTTCATTTAATTGAACTGTTAAAACTCCTCTAACGTGTGCTTTTTACCATCATACGTAACCAGGCTAACCAATATTATAGCAACACAGCTAGCCAAGAAACCAAACATCTTTGATGGTAAATCTTCAAACATCAAGCTAAAAAATATCCATACCAACAGCCCAGTGATAGAACCTGTGATAACCCCTTTTGCTGTGGTTTTTTTCCAAAATATGGCAAAAAGGAAAGGAGCAGTAAAGGATGTCAAAAGTATCGTCCAGGACTCAAGACAGAGCTCATAGATCTTTTCAAAATATAAAGCCAATAAAAGGGATAACATACCAATAACTACCACAGAAATCCTACAAACTTTTAACTTTTGCTCATCCGTAGCATCTTTCTTGAAGTAGGGATAGAGGTTTTCACCAATCAAACTTGCTGGAGCAAGCAGTGCCGTATCAGCAGTACTCATCACCGCAGACAAAAGGGCACCTATGAATATAATGAGCAGTGGAAAGGGTAAATATAGTTTAGCAAGATCTATTATGATAGAATTTTCAGAGCTTGCCTGCTGGGGTAGAAGCTTAATAGCCCAAATACCTAACAACACTGGAACAAGCCCTAATGTCCAATAAAGAACTCCAGCGGTAATTGATGACGACCGAGCAACCCTAACATTTTTAGAACCCAAAATCCTTGCAACAAGATCCTGTCCCCCCAGCGAACCAAACCCCACTATCATCCAAGCTTCAAGATAATTGAGCCAATCAACAGGCTTATCAGAGTTTGGGAAAAAGCTGTACATCTCAGAAGGGATACCTACTATTTGACCAGCATGGTTAACAAGTATTTGAATAAAAAGGAACACTACACCTATAACTATAAATACCATCTGAACAAGGTCGGTAACAGCCACAGCATAAAGACCGCCAGAGTATGTATAAGTGATCACAACAGCAGCACTTATTAGTATCGCCACCTTTATATCTATCGGCATAAACGCCGAAAAGATGGTGCCAAAGGCTAACATCTGAGCCCCAATCCATCCAATATAGGGTGGGAGATAAATTAAAGCCATTATAAATCCAACATGCTTACTAAATCTTCTTTCAAAAAAGTCTATATTGGTGGTAATATTATATTTATAAAGAGCAGGAGCTATAAAAAGACCAGATATGATAAGACACAGACCAGCACCAAAAGGATCAGCAATAACGCCCAATATTCCTTCTTTGTTTGCCGTAGTGGAAGATCCTAAAACAGTCTCAGCACCAAACCAAGTGGCAAAGACAGTACCTAAAGCCAAAGGAAAAGATAATCGTCTCCCAGCGATGACAAAGTCTATAGAATTTTTGATATACTTGCCAGCCCAAAAACCTATAATCAACATCGCCACAATATATACAATAACACCTACAAGTATATATTGATTAAACTCTCCCACACCATACCCCTTGCCGTTTTTTGACATGAAATGTATTAAATCGATAAAAAAGTCAATAGAAAAATTAAACATTAATAAAAAAGCCGGAGCACTTGGCTCCGGCAATCTCCATATATTTTAAGGAGGGGGGAGGAGGGTCTTTGTAACCTTCTGCGTTTAATATATTAAACATTTATCATTTTGTCAATAGGAAAAATTAATTTTTTTAATATTTTTTTAATACCTGTAGTGGGCAGGCTTGTAAGGCCCATCCACACCTACTCCAATATATTTTGCCTGCTCCTCTGTCAGCCTTGTAAGCTTTACACCAATCTTTTCAAGATGTAATCTTGCCACCTCTTCATCAAGAAGCTTTGGAAGGATATAAACACCGGGCTTATAGATACCTTTATTTTTCCATAGGTCTATCTGAGCAAGGACCTGATTGCTAAAGGATGCCGACATAACAAAGGATGGGTGTCCGGTAGCACAGCCCAAATTAACAAGGCGCCCCTCAGCAAGTAGATAGATGGAATGTCCATCTGGGAAAGTATATTTATCCACCTGTGGCTTGATATTTACCTTTTTGATACCGGGATAGGAGTCAAGCTTGGCCACCTGGATCTCGTTGTCAAAATGTCCTATATTGCACACTATCGCCTGATCCTTCATCCTTTCCATATGCTCTATGGTTATCACATCTCTGTTACCAGTAGCTGTAACATAAATATCGGCAATGCCCAACGTATCCTCCACAGTAGTCACCTGATACCCTTCCATTGCCGCTTGAAGGGCACAAATGGGGTCTATCTCAGTCACTATCACCCTTGCCCCTTGTCCCCTCAAAGCCTGAGCAGAGCCTTTACCAACCTCACCATAACCACACACAACGGCCACTTTACCAGCTATCATCACATCCATAGCCCTTTTAATCCCATCAAGCAGGGACTCCCTACAACCATATATATTGTCAAATTTTGATTTTGTAACCGAATCGTTTACATTTATTGCTGGGATAAGCAACTCACCTTTTTCCATCATCTGATACAATCTATGGACACCTGTGGTAGTCTCTTCAGAAACGCCGTAAAGCTCTTCAAGTACCTTATGCCACTTGCGATTATCCTGGCTGAGTATCACCTTTATCCTTTTTAAAAGCTCCCTTTCATCCTCAGAGTCAGAGTTGTATTCTATTACGGATGGGTCTTTCTCCGCTTTGTACCCAAGATGGACCATCAATGTAGCATCACCGCCATCATCCACTATGAGATTTGGGCCTTTTCCACCCGGAAAGGTCAAAGACTGTTCAATACACCACCAGTACTCCTCAAGGGTCTCCCCTTTCCATGCAAATACAGGGATACCAGCTTTTGCGATTGCAGCAGCTGCGTGATCCTGCGTGGAAAATATGTTACAACTGGACCATCTTACTTCAGCCCCTAATTCCACAAGGGTCTCAATCAACACAGCAGTCTGTATCGTCATGTGTAAAGAGCCTGATATCCTTGCACCCTTTAAGGGCTTATCCTTTGCATATTTTTTTCTAATAGCCATAAGACCAGGCATTTCATGTTCTGCTATCTCGATCTCTTTTCTACCCAACTCCCAAAGGGATATATCTTTTACCTTGTAATCCATCGCTAATCACCTCGATAATATTTATTTATTTATACAAAATTATTGAAGATTATTCAACTTGATTTTGCATGTTTAAGGATCAACTCTTTTATCTGAACAAGGGTAAAAGGCTTTGGCAGTGAATCGTTAAAACCGAAATCTCTGCACCTTTCCATTAGATAACTATCAGCATAACCACTAACTGCAATAATGGGTACATTTTGGTCGACTCTTCTTATCTTTGACGCAAGTTCTACTCCGCCCATCTTGCCGGGTACTGTTAAATCTGAAATGATTATATCAAACCTTTCATTCTTTTCCAGTGCCTCCAGATAGATTGATAAAGCTTCCTCTCCAGATTTTGTGGTAGTAACATCCAATCCTATCTTGGATAGCATATTCACATAAAAGTCTAAAATAAACTCCTCATCATCCATCACCAACACCTTCAGTTTCTTAGGCACCTTTGTAAACTGAGAGTGATCACCACTGGTGGCTTTTTCCCCTTCGGCTATAGGTAGATATATATAAAATTTAGTGCCTACACCCACCTCAGAATCCACATCTATGGCACCACCGTGCTTTTCGATAATAGAATAACATATAGATAAACCCAACCCCGATCCAAGCTCCTTTGTGGTAAAAAAAGGATCGAAAATCTTACTCAGGTTCTCCTTAGGTATGCCAGGTCCATCATCGGCAAAGGTGATCTTTACATACCTACCATCTTTTAGCTTATAAGGGTTATTTGGGGGAAGTACCACATTTTCACATTTGACATAGATATTGCCACCATCTGGCATCGCTTGTTTAGTATTTAATGTAAGGTTATCAAAGACTCTACCCAACTGCTCCAAATCTACATACACATTATGTAGATCTTTAGGGATATCAAAATGGGCAGCCACATTGGAACCAGATAGGTGAAATTTTATCGTTTCCTCAAGCCATGGATGAAGGGCATTTATCTTACACATGGGTGCTCCACCCTTTGAAAATGTTAGTAGCTGGCTGGCAAGGTTTTTACCCCTTTCTATGGCTATTTTTGTTTTCTCAAGAAAATGTTTTACCTTATCCTCTGAAGAATAGATTATACCCAATTCCACATACCCGAAGATCCCCTGTAAGATATTGTTAAAATCATGGGCTATGCCACCAGCAAGATACCCAAGGGATTGAAGTTTTGAGGTTTTATTAATATGTTCCATAAGTTTATGCTTTTCTGTTACATCAATGATGATACCAACAATCTTGTTAGGGTTGCCTGTACTATCCCTTTCCAATACACTGCCATAATCGCTGACCCATCTCCATTCTCCGTTTTTGTGTCTTAATCTAAACTCCACTGCAAAATGATCTGTTTCCCCTTTTATAAATCTATTTAATTCGTCAAAGGCTTTTTTGAAATCTTCAGGATGTGTATGCTGCTCCCATACATCGTAAGTGACAGATACAAGCTCTTCTAATCTATATCCAAACATCTCTGCTATCTTTTCATCGATGGTTATATGACCCGTCTTAATATCGAGAATCCAATAGCCAGCGTTTGATCCCTTTAAAGCTGCGTTCAAAATCTCTCTGTTCTTATCTGCCTCGACATGTAATCTCTTTATCTTTCTACTATATGAAGCTAAATAAAAGACCAAAACAACAATCACTGTACCCAAAAACAAAAAACCATAAATCTGTAGCTTATAATTATACCAAACATCTTTTAATTCTATCTTAAAAGGGGTATCAAAGGGTCTAACCCTCATAGCCTTCATGATCTCTTCCACTAGTAGATAGTTGTTTGGAACGTCAAACATGTATATATCGGTTTTTTTCAAAAACTCATCATTATGACTCATGCTTAGCAACAATGACATTACCCTATTTTTCAGATAATCGTCGGTATAGCTCAATGCCGAAACCACCCATCCGGGATAGAGATCGGTTGATAAAGCAAAAGGGTAAGCTTTTAGACTTCTAATATTAATTATTTTCAGTTTACTAACATCTACTCTATGCTGAAACCTCTCCAAAATACCTGCCCTAATAAACCCAGCATCCACATCACCTTTTATAACAGCCTCCACAATCTCCAACTGTTTTGTGGATATCTCCTTAAACTTCAAACTGCTAACTTCTACCCCAACCTTCTTAAGCTCATACAACTGGGCATAATACGCATACAAGCCAGCATTCATCTTAGGGATACCGATAGTTTTCCCTTTTAGATCCTTTAAATTATTGATATCTATTCTATCATACCTTGTTATAATCACTCCACCCTCCGCATATACAGGACTATCATTATACCTACTAATGATAGTGGAGATGGGGGTCATAATGTTTTTCTCATGTTTTAATTGGATATAGAAGGATGGGTTTACCACTACAAAATCTATCTTTCTTAGGTCGATATGCTTTTCCATCTCATCATGGGTAAGCGGCAGGATGTTAAATCTATATCCCTTACAGTGGATCGTGAGATAATCGGCAATAGGTTGCCAAATTTTTAAAATATATTCCCTTTCCAAATAGTGCAAAACACCTATATTTATAGTTTTTATATCTTCTGCATAACTATAGGAAAGAAACAGAATAAAAAAGATGAAGGCAGATATTTTTCTCATCTCAATCCCCCAGAAATTCATCGGTAACAAAATTAGTGGATACCCTCCCTCCTTTAACAATCTCCCAATTCGTCATCAGTGACTCCAATTCCTTTGCAGTCTTAAGTACTTGGCCGGTGACTTTAAGCATATCCCTGTTGTGAGTAAGAGAGGGGATGTTAACCCCGTCAAATGACTTTTTAATACTCTCTACATCAACATCCATATAACTTGCGATGGAGTAATAGAAGTCCCACTTGTTATAAACGCTTTTCTCTAACGCTTTAAAATACCCTTTTAAAAGCTTTTTAAGCTCTGTTTTTTTATCCTTTAAAGCCCCCCTTTTAACCACAAGGACATCAACAACAGTATCCGGAATCTCTCTACTATCAAAGATAACTTTCCCCCCTTTTTTTATCATCGCATCAGCAAAGGGTGAAAAAGATATGGAAGCATCGATATTACCCTTCTCCCATTCGGCAAGATGCCTGGAAACAGGCAGATCTACCACCTCAATATCTTTGGTGGATAGACCCCTTTTTTTGAAGAATTTATTAAGCATTAGAGCACCAAGCCCATTATGCTCCACAGCTACCCTTTTCCCTTTTATGTCAGAATACTTCTCCTTTAACACCACCATATCAGCACCAACAGATATATCAAATACCAAAACAACTACCACATCCACCCCTTCATTTAACACCCTAATAGCTTCATCAAGGGTAAGCCCACCGGCGTCTATACTACCGTTTTTAAGCTTGCTAATAGTTTCAGATGCTGATGCTGTTCTAACGATCTCCACATTACCTACAAATCGATTTTCTTTAGCAAATGTGATAATTTCGTAAGGTGCCCAATGATGAAAACCAATTTTAAGAGGTGTATTTTCATACAGACAGCCTGCCGTTAACAAGATAATAAAAACGGCAATAAACAGCTTTAATGAATACTTTAACATAATCACCCTCTAATACTATTTTAGATGGGTGGTCTTGATTTGTCAAATAAATCTGGCAATTTTTTTGAACAATCCTTTATGTATCTCTCCCCTTCACTGTATATACAGCCACAATACTGTTGTCTGTAGATATTCATCTGTTTACTAAGTGTAATCCCCTCTTTCCACCCTTCCCTAAAATCTTCATAGTAAAACTCCAAACCATACTCTCCAGCATAACGTTCACCTAAAGCCTTTATCTCCTCATGGTTTTGGTATTTACTGTATAAGAGGGTGGTACTGAAAATACTGAAATTATACTTTTTTGCAAAATGAGCTGTATTTTTCAATCTCATCGCATAGCATTCACGGCATCTATCTAACTTTGAAACATCTTTGAATCTAAAGAAATCAGTCAAGCCATAATATTCATCATAGTGGGTTGCTACACCAAACTGTTTATTAACTATTATTGTGTTTTCCAATCTCCTATAAAACTCTTGAGATGGATGGATGTTAGGATTATAGAAGTAGCCCACCACCTGAAATCTATCTTTAAGCACCCTTATCGGATATATGGAACATGGTCCACAACATTGATGTAGCAATATCTTTTTCATGTCATTGAGATTGGGGATGGATAGACATCCCCGTTTATATTTTTGGTAAATGCTTTAAAGATTCTTTGATAGCTTCTTCTGGGTATTCATAATCGGACAATTTACCTTCAAGGAACGCATCATAAGAACCCATGTCAAAAAGCCCATGTCCACTAAGGCAGAAAAGTAGTGTCTTACTTTCCCCAGTTTCTTTACATCTGATGGCATCTTTGATAGTAGCAGCTATAGCATGGGAGGATTCAGGTGCAGGCACGATAGCCTCTGTTTGAGCAAAAAGCAAACCAGCCTTAAACACCTCTGATTGCTGGACAGCCTCAGCACCTATCAAACCTTTGTGATACAGGTAACTCACTATAGGGGAATCCCCATGATACCTAAGCCCTCCAGCATGGATAGCAGGTGGCTCAAAATCGTGTCCCAATGTGTACATCTTCATAATAGGGGTTAATTTTGCCTCATCACCAAAATCGTATTCATACACCCCTTTCGTAAGGGTAGGGCAACTTGCCGGTTCTACAGCTATCGCCTCCACTTTTTTATCACCCTTTAAAAGCTTTTCCAGAAAAGGAAAAGCTATTCCACCAAAATTGGATCCTCCGCCACAGGATGCGTATATCTTATCTGGGTAATCCCCTATGATTTCAAACTGTCTTATTGCCTCAAGCCCTATAACCGTCTGGTGTAATAGAACATGGTTGAGCACACTACCCAAAGCATAGTTTGTATCCCCCCTACTTGCAGCCTCTTCAACAGCTTCACTTATTGCAATACCGAGACTACCGTTAGATTCTGGGTTACGTTTTAGGACCTCTCTGCCAGCATTAGTAAGATCAGAAGGGCTGGGGATAACTTCAGCCCCAAACAACCTCATGAACGACTTCCTATAAGGCTTTTGGTAATAACTGACTTTTACCATATATACACGACACTCGATATCAAACATCTTGCAGGCAAGGGATAGGGCACTACCCCACTGGCCTGCACCTGTCTCCGTTGTAAGACGCTTTACATTGTTGATTTTGTTGTAATAAGCTTGGGCCACAGCAGTATTAGGCTTGTGGCTACCAGCGGGTGAGACCCCTTCATATTTATAATAGATTTTCGCTGGTGTCCCAAGTGCCTCCTCAAGTCTTTTGGCTCTGATTAGGGGTGAAGGCCTCCAGATTGAAAGCACATCCAAGACCTTTTCTGGTATATCTATCCATTTCTTTTCAGACATCTCCTGCTCAATCAACTGGGGCGGGAATATGACTTTCATTTCATCAAAGGTAACAGGTTTCCCTGTAAATGGACTAATAGGTGGATCCATAGGGGATGGAAGATCAGCAAGTATATTATACCACTGTTTTGGCATCTCCTCTGTTTTTAGATATATTTTACTCATAGTGTCCTCCAAGAAAGTTAAAAATCTTTTAACAATTTTTAATAAATAAATCAAGTTTTAATAACATCAGTGGTAGATAAGTACCATTACAGCTTTCAATGTCTCACCAGCTGGGTTTATATAACTATGTTGGTTATGAGCAAAAAAACTTATATACTCATCCTTCTCTATTTTAAAGACATTTCCATCGATAATCATCTCAAGACAACCCTCAACAACCGCTACAAACTCTTCCACATTACCCTTATGGGGTTCCGCATCATATCTTATCCCCCCTTCCATCTCCAAAAAATATATCTCAAAAGGTACTTTGGGATCAAAGGGAATCACCGGATAAACTCTATATCTGCCATCCAACTCTATTAACGCATTTTGATGTTTTATCCTACCCACTTTTACATCGGAAAAATTCTTAGAAAAGAGAGATGTAAAAGATACCTTAAGACCGTTTGCTATCTTCCAGACTGTCGCAATCGTGGGGACAGAATTGCCTGTCTCTATCTGCCTCAACATACTTTTACTAACACCAGTAAGTTCCGATAGCTGTTCGAGACTCAGCCCCCTTTCCATTCTGATTTTTTTTAGATTTTCTGAGATATCATTACAGATCTGTTCCATATAACATTCTCCTTGACAATATATTAAACACAAGGTATTGTTTTATATATTATCCTAACAGACAATATATTGCAACAACATATTTTGAGGTAAACATGAACGCTTTTTTAAAAGGTACGAAAGATGTTTCACCCTTTATCACAGGAGTAGCTCCATTTGGGCTTATCTACGGTGTGACAGCTGCCCAATCAGATCTAAGCTTTTTACAATCCTTTACCATGTCCCAGATAATCTTTGCTGGAGCATCCCAGATCGCTCTTATAGAGCAGCTTAAAAGCAATAGCTCTTTTTTTATAATTGTGATAACAGTTTTTATGATCAATTTGAGAATGGCAATGTACAGTGCTTCCATTGCACCATATTACAAAGAAATACCCCTCTATAAAAAAGCTATCATGGCCTATTTTTTAGTTGATCAAGCCTATGCTGTCACAATATCCAATATCCTAAAAGATGACCAGACTGATAGGTTTTGGTACTACATGGGCACTGGGGTTACAATGTGGTTTGTCTGGCAGATTTCATCCCTCTTAGGGATCTTGGTAGGCGCTACAATCCCTACATACCTTTCCCTCGAATTTGCCATCCCCCTTACTTTTATAGCTCTGCTGGTAGGTTTTTTAAAAGAAAAAAGATATATTGTCACCGCATTGGTATCTGGAGCTCTTATGGTCGTCCTCAAAAATCTACCTTTTAACACAGGATTCTTCATTGCAGTATTTGTAGGAGTATATGTCGGGAAAGCATATGAGAGATGGTTCTATGCAGCAGATGAATGATATTACGATCTGGTGGCTGATCATTGTTTGTGGGGTAATCACTTTTTTCATAAGATTTTCCTTCTTTCAGCTGGTAAATGACAAAATGGTAAACAGGATCAAAGATCTTTTGGGATATATGCCTGCAAGTATCTTTGCCGCCATTGTAGCAGGTGGTGTATTTAACAATGGCTTAAATAGCCTAACCCTTAACAATTTTAAGATCTATGCCGCAATAGTTGCCTTCTTCATAGCTATAAAATTCAGAGGCACCATCATAACGATACTATCAGGTTTATTGGTGCTGTGGAGCTTGAAGTACTTTATTGTATAGCATTAGAGGGGTTTAGCCCCCTCTAAACATTTAAAACTCTATGGATAGATTTGCCTGCAATCTTGCTTCATTTGGGTAATCCTTCCCATCATATTGGGACTTTTTACCAGAAAAAGCCACACCAAGATCAGCTCTTATAAGATACAGATTGATCCCTAAACCTGCCGTATACATAAGCCCTATATCAGTTTCTGCTATGTTTTTATAGGCACCCGCCCTTAACGCCAAAAACTTTAACACATCCCATTCCACTCCAACACCCACATTCTGACTCTTATACCCTTCAACTGCCGTTTCATTTTTTGTGACATCAGCATCAGCAGCTACCGTAAGCGTCTCAAAGGGGTTCCAAGCTATACCAATTCTGCCTTGAGGTTTGATCTTATACTCACCACTACCAAGTCTATCGAATTTAGGAGAGTTCAGATATTTTGCCACAGCACCCACTTTTAACCAATTGTTTGGCATCCAAAGGGCACCCACATCAACTGCAACATTGTTGGACTCTTCATATTTATCTTTTATATCTTTTACAACATCTTTAGAATCATTATTGAAAATCGTGATCTTATGCTCATAAACCCTACCTTTCATAAGCTTAAGATTTACACCCAAAGCAAAAGAATCCCCTATAGGATGACCATAGGTTATGGGTACCTCTAATAGGGCTATACCATTTACATCTATGGAACTGGTATTCTTATCTATCGTTTTACCATTTGTAGAAGCACTGACAGAATTCCCGATCAGCTTCACAGCATCTGCTACATAAGTAGAGGGTATGCCAGAATTAGAAAGCTGGGCAGCAGCTTGGTTGATTATATCAATCGCTTGATCACTCGTAAAACCAGCATTTGTAAGCACATTTTGTAAAGTCGAAACCGTTGAGGATCCGAAGTAACTATTTGCAGTGGAGGAAATTGTACTGGATCCATTACCATCGGTAGTGCCGTTTACAATGGCATTTATAACATTAGCTGTGTTAGTCGAAGCTGTAAAACCGATATTTTCCAAATCCAGTGTTGGCCTACCAGAAGCCTCCAATAGACCATAAATACCTATGCCCACCCTTTTTATTCTACTTGCAAGAGCAGCATTGCTATTTAGTGTAAGGGCACCACCCTTATCCTTTATTTTAGTAAGATAAGATAAAAGCTTTACAGCATTTTCATAATCAGATGGACTAAGATTTGATGCGTTTGTTGCAATATTGGATAGGGCGTCATAGTTTATTTTAGACAGCTCATCCACACTCTCACCGAGATCGTTATTAAGTCTGACCCCAGCACCCAACTGCGCATTTATACCAAACTTCTTCTTTTCAAGGGTCTCTTTACCCTCTTTACCATAAAATCCAAATATTGCAGGGTTATAATACTGAGCCGTAGCATCAAAAGTAGATGCAACACCCACACCACCCATACCCAACTGCCTTGCACCTATCGGCTGAAACTCCATAGCATTTGCAAGGCTGACCGTAAGTCCCAACATTGCTAATATAGCTAATATCTTTTTCATGATTAACCCCCTTTTGTCCTACTGGATAATTTTTTTGTCATGTAAAACTTGTACTCACCATTTTCATAGCTATAGGAGACTTCATCCACTATCTTTTTGATTATATAAAGCCCACGCCCAGAATCCTGTGTCTCTTCGATATCTTCAATATCCACCTTAGTCCGTTCGAAATTGAATCCTTCACCGAAATCAGTCACCTCTATCTTCAATTCATCCTTGCCGATCTCAATCAAAAGCTTCACAGGCAGTTCCTCTTTCTCCCTATTGCCATGCTTGATGGCATTAGCAATCGCTTCAGTGACCGCCAGATTGAGCTTGAAAGATAGATCCTCAAAATCCCCATTGCTCAACTCACTTTTTGCTCCACTGATGAAGGTTTCCACCAGATCACCTATGAGTGGTAGTAGCTTTATATTGCTCGGCAGTGTAAGCTCAAGCTTGATTGTTTGACTCATCCCTAAACCTCTTGTAATCCTCTTCAGACTTAAAAATTTTTACAATCCCTAAAAGCCCAACAATCTGTAAGATCCCAGCTACTCTGTCGTTTACACCCATCAGCCCAAAAACTCTGTTCGATTTTTTAAATTTTTTGTAATATCCCACTATTATACCTAACCCAGAGCTATCAATAAACTGTAGCCCAGACATATCCAACAAAATATCTTTATCCATTTTAAGTTTATTCAGCTCTTCATTTAGCTCATTCACATTACTGACATCTATACGCTTTAGATCGATTCTGGCGATGGTATAGCCATCTTTTTCTGAGATATGTAACATTACACCCCCTTTAATTAATTATAGCACAGAAATCAATTTTTTGTTGAAAATATAATAAAAATTTCATACATTCTAAAAAAATATGGGGGCATCTATGGAAAAAGTTTATATAGTAGGTCATAAAAATCCAGACACAGACTCCATCTGCTCTGCATACTGTTACGCCTATCTGAAAAATAAAATAGATCCAAAGTTCAACTACATACCAGCAAGATGCGGAAACCTCAACAATCAAACCAAATATATATTCTCAAAGTTTAACATTGAACCCCCGATCTTTCTAAAAGATATCTACCCAAAAGTTTATGATGTAATGACTAAACATGTCTTCGCCAACAACTACAACGATCCATTATCAAATATCATGAGAAATATAAAAGAGCTTGGTATAAGGCTAACACCGATAGTGGACGATAACAACAGGTATCTCGGAATAGCCAGTGTTTTCGAAATCGCCGCTTTTTTTATGCAAAATGAGGATGGAGAAAGGCCCTATTACACCTTTAGACTCGACAATTTTCCAAAGGCAATCTCCGGTTATTTCCTAAAAAGGTCAAATATAGATGAACTTAAAGCAACAATCATGATAGGTGCAATGCCTTATGAAAGGTTTGTTAAAAGGCTCGATTCATTAGGTGCTAAAAACGTAGTGTTAGTTGTTGGCAAACGCAGGGACATCATAACCTATGCTATGGAAAAAGGTACCCCTGCAATCATTGTAACAGGTTTAGAAAACGAAAAAGATTTTGATATAGATTTTTCTAGGTATGGTGGCAGTATATATATCTCGAACTTAGACACTGCAGAATCTGTTAGGAGACTCACCCTCTCCGTTCCTTGCAAGTCCATCATGGGGGAAACAAACACAATTCGCCCAGAAGACTATATAGAAACAGCAAAAGAACTCATGCTCAAAGAAAACAGAAGGGGTTTACCAGTAGTAGATGATGATGGTTTTCTCATTGGAATAATAACCCGTTCGGATATCATTAAAAAACCAGAAAACAAAATAATACTCATGGATCATAACGAACTTAACCAAGCTATTGATGGTGCAGAATCCGCTGAGATATTAGAGATAGTGGACCACCACAGATTAGGAACGATAAAGACCAAAAAGCCCGTTATGTTTTATGCAAAACCTGTTGGTAGCACCTGTACCCTTGTATATCAACAGTTTAAATTGAACAATGTCCAGATCCCCAAAAATATCGCCTATCTACTCGCATCAGGTATCCTTGCTGATACTATAATACTTAAATCTCCCACAACAACTGATGAGGATAAAATTGCATTAGAAGAACTCTCATCCATTGGTGGATTCGATTTCGTCGAGTTTGGGAAAGAGATCTTTTCTTCAACGGATAGTTTAAAAAATAGAACACCATCAGATATCATAAATACCGATTTCAAGACATATACAGAGTTTGGTATAAATTTTGGTGTGGGTCAAGTGGAGTTAGTGAACATCGACGAGCTAAAAGAAGTTAAGTCAGACTTAATCTCGGAACTTCAAAATATCAAAAATAAAAACAACTTACATTTTGCCATGCTCCTTGTAACTGATATCATTACAGAAAATAGTATCCTTTTATGCACAGGATTCAAACCCATCGAAAAGATCATCAAATATAGAAAGATAGACGATAACTCCTTCGATCTACCCGGTGTACTTTCACGAAAGAAACAACTTTTGCCAGAAATATTAAGAACTCTTGAGGAGCTAAGTTCAAAGTAAAGCCTTTCACCACACCCCTTTATACAATATCCAAAACTTTCTATTAATTATACAACATATTTTATTGACATCCTTTTAAATTTAATTTAACATGACCCTAACGTTTTTTTCAATAAAATGAACAGGAGGTAGATAACAACAAATGAAGACCATTATTAAGATAGCCGACAAAATCAGCGGTTTTTTTGGTTATATCGGTGCTTGGCTAACCACTGTCCTTGTGCTCGTGATCATGTATGATGTTATTACTCGTTACCTTTTAAGCAGCAGTAAGATTTGGATCCAAGAGATGGAATGGCATATATTTGCCGTCATTATACTTTTTGGTTCTGCCTATACTCTACGCCAAAACGGTCATGTGCGAGTAGATGTTATCTATGGCAAGCTTTCTGCTAAAAAAAGAGCAATTATCGATTTATTAGGTGTCCTTATCCTTCTTATACCCTTTAGCATACTTATCATCTATACCTCTAAAGAGTTTGTTTTGTCATCCTGGCAGGTTAGAGAAGGATCACCTGATCCCGGCGGACTTCCAGCTCGTTACATTTTAAAAGCTCTCATACCCTTCGGTTTTATACTGCTCATAAATCAAGGGATCTCAATGTTTCTTAAAGCAGTTTTAACCCTTCAGGGGGACACAAGTTATTACAAAGAAAAAACACATCATTAGGAGATAGACGATGAGTGCATTATTCTTATTTGTGGTGGTGTTTGGATGCTTGCTCATAGGTTTCCCCGTTTCTTTCACTTTAGGCGGTGTATCGATGATTTATGGGCTAATAAGTTTTGGACCGAGCCTTTTCGATCTTATGCCACTGAGGATATGGGGTAGCATCACAAACTTTGTTTTAGTCGCAGTACCCCTTTTTGTTTATATGGGTGTAATGCTCGAAAAATCTGGTATAGCTGAAGAGATGCTCGAGACGATGGCTTTGCTCTTTGGTAAAATCAGAGGTGGCATGGCCATTTCAGTTATTGTGGTAGGTGCTATGCTTGCAGCAGCAACAGGTATCGTTGGAGCTACTGTGGTCACAATGGGTCTGTTAAGTTTACCTACTATGGTAAAAAGAGGTTATAACATACCCCTTGCCTGTGGTACCATCTGTGCAGCAGGAACATTGGGGCAGATAATACCTCCAAGTATCGCTCTCGTTTTAATAGCCAGTGTTTTCAATCTTTCAATAGGGGATATTTATCTGGGTGCTTTTTTACCGGGCTTTTTACTGGTTGGATTATATCTAATATATATTTTTATAATTGCAATATTTAAAGGTGATCAGGTACCTGCCATGCCTGAAGAAGAACTGGCACGTTTTAAAAAAGATAAAATGCTTAGACGTGTTTTCTTTGCCTTTTTGTTACCTATGTCACTGATAGTGGCAGTTTTAGGTTCGATATTTGCTGGGATTGCTTCCCCCACTGAATCAGCAGCTGTTGGTGCTTTTGGTGCTACGATACTTGCCCTTGCCAAAAGATCGTTAAACTATAAAAAGGCAATGGCAGTTATGTATGATACAATGAATTTGACAGCCATGGTTTTCATTTTGCTCATAGGTGCTGCAGCTTTTGGACTCGTTTTTAGAGGATTGGGTGGTGACAATGCAATCATAGAATTTATAGAAAAAACTAATATGTCCCCTATGGGCTTTTTAATACTCGTCAATATTATTATTTTTATAGCTGGTTTTTTCATAGATTATATAGAGATCACCTTTATAATCCTACCAATTGTCGGCCCTATTTTCCAGCAGATGGGGTTGGATCTCCTCTGGATAGGTGTACTTATAGGCCTCAACTTTCAAACCAGCTTCCTAACACCACCTTTCGGTTTCTCCCTGTTTTATCTACAAAGTGTTGCCCCAAAAGGTATAACAATAACACACATTTATAGAGGGATTATCCCTTTTATCATACTCCAGTTAATTGCTCTTGCTATCTTGATTATCTATCCAGATTTAGCCCTGTGGCTACCAAAGGTATTGTCCAAATAAAAAGCTTTTTAAAAAAAAGCGGGGAATAAACCCCGCTTTTTTACATAAGGCTAGTATAGTAGGGTATCTCAGATATCTTAGCCCAGTCATCCACTTTCTTACTAAAAGCATTAAAACTATTAAATACTTTTTTAGATATTGGATCCTTTGATGTAATCTCCTCGATAACTTCCACAGATGCCTTTTTAAACTCCTGTAAAACATCTTTAGGGAAAGGCTTTAGATTTACTTTGTGCTCATTGATCAACTTTTGCAGGTACTCATTGTTTTTCGCTTCAAAAGTAGCAAGCATCCAGGCATTAGATCTGTACATAGCTGTGTATACAATCTCCTGCAGATCTTTTGGTAGAGAGTCGTAAACCTTTTTGTTTATAAATGCTTCAAGTACCGTTCCTGGCTCATGCCATCCTGGATAGTAATAAAATTTGGCAACCTTATAAAATCCCATCAGGTAATCATGGTATGGGCCAACCCACTCTGTAGCATCTATAACACCTCTTTCAAGGTTTGAATAGATTTCACCACCTGCCACATTTATAGCTGATCCACCTAACTTAGTGATAACTTTGCCTCCAAGACCAGGTATCCTCATCTTAAGGCCCTTGATGTCAGCTACAGACTTGATCTCCTTTCTAAACCATCCACCCATCTGTACACCTGTGTTACCTGCAGGGAATGGTTTAAGGTTAAACGCTGCATATACTTCATCCCAAAGCTGCTGTCCACCACCAGCATAAAGCCAGGCATTCATCCCTTGAGCATTCATACCAAATGGCACTGCAGCAAAGAATTGAGCAGCTTGTGATTTACCAGCCCAATAATAGGATGCCCCATGCCCCATCTCAACGGTACCAGCACTAACAGCATTGAAAGCCTCTAATGCTGGTACAAGCTCACCAGCCCCATATACATGGATCTTGATCCTACCCTCAGACATCGTTTCAATCCATTTGGCAAGCATAACTGCACCTTCACCCATAACCGGGAAATTGGGTGGCCACGTGGTAACCATCTTCCACTGGTATTTTTGACTTGCATGAATTGCAGGGGCCCCTATAGTAAGAGCAGTCCCCGCAGCTGCTGCAACACCTGCAGTCTTAATGAACTGTCTTCTTGAAATTTTTTTACTCATTATAAACCTCCATGGGTTAAGTTATATGTATATTATTCATTTATTGATTAAAAATCAAGTTTTTTATTCTTTTTTTTCAGTTTATATTCTTAAGTCTGTTTTGATCTGTTCTAACGTCTTTTCAGCATAATAGGGAAGATAGATATAAAAGGTAGTACCCACCCCTTTTTCGCTCTCAACAAATATATATCCATCATGCTCCAAAACCACCTTTTTTACAAGAGCAAGGCCGATCCCTGTCCCTTCCGGTTTGGTACTATAATAGAGATCGAAGATCCTCTCCTTATCCTCTTCTGCAATACCATGCCCATAGTCTTTTACAGTGATCTCCACATATCTCTTCTTTGGTAGATTGCTGTAACCGCCATTGGTGTTATCGATATTTCTTATGGTTATCTTAATTGGATTATTAGAGATACCATATTGAGCCTGAAGAGCATTGATAAGCAGATTTTGAATAGATTGGGAAAGGCTTATTTCATCACCATATATTAACCACAAATTGTCATCACAATCGATATCAAAGCTGATAAAAGTACCATCTATTTTACACACCTTCGATGTGGACTCAACTATCTCCTTTAAGTCAACAAGCTTTTTCTCAGCCACCTTAGAGGAGGTAAGCTCTAACATCTTCTTAGCAATATCCGCAGACTTATTAAGGGATGTCGCTATCTCGTCTATTAGTTTGGAAACTTCAAAGTTATCAGCAAACCTTTTTTTAAGAATATATACTCTTGCATTTGCAGAAAAGATCGAATTTCCAATATCATGGAAGATCCCACCCGCTATGATCTTGATGGCTTCATTTTTAGCCATATCCAGAAGTCTCTGCTGGGAGCTTTTAATATTATCTATTAGTTCATTTAATTTATCTTTTATTAGGCTAAACTCCTTATAGTCATATTTTTCATCTATTTCGAACCTTTTTATTTTGCCAAGACCAACATCTATCATGGAAATGCTACTGGCAATACTCAATAGAGGATTGTTAAGATATTTAATAATTATTATACTACATATCATAACAACTACAGTTATGATTATTGTAAGCGCTAAAATTTCGTTTTTCGTTTTGTAATAAGGCACGAGAGCTTCCTCAATGGGGTAATTACCCCCTAAGATCCATCCAAACTCTTTTATATGGACAAAAGTGGACAAGAAATGCAACCCTCTGGAATTTACAGTCTCACCAACACCCTCAAAACCCTCTATCGCAGCATCAAATAGCCTATTCACACCTACAGGCACATCATTTTTGGCTATTCTCTCATTGTCTGGATGAAAGATAAAAAACCTGTTTTTGTTATATATAAAGTAGTAGCCATTGTAACCAATTTTATGATTCTGGAGAGCACCTATCGGATTGGAAGGAGACTGTATGTTTATCCCTCCAGCAACGATATATTTAATCTCATCCTTTACTATAACCGGAACTGTTATCATAATAGCATACTTCCCACTCTTAGTGGAAACATAGGGTTCTGAAACATAAGGCTTTTTCGTCTGTAAGGTTTTTCTGTAATACTCTCTGAAGGAGAAATCTAAGCCTATCCGCTCATTTCTTATAAAAGGGGTCTCTGCTAAGAGCTTACCAGATGCATCAAAAACAAAAAGACCGTTATCAAACACATTCAACAATGTCTTATATCTATCAAGAACCTCTTGAAGCTTTGTTGGGTTAGGATCAATGTTTTCTACATGTATAGCTACATCAGCCAGTATCCGTTGGGATCTTATAATAAAATTCTCTATATTTTTAGCTACTAGTTTTGCTTCAGTAAGACGTAGTTCACCAGTGGTCTTTATGACATTACTCCTTATAGATGGAATAAGGAGATTATAGGCAACCGTAGCCACAATGATTATAAAAAGAATTGAGACAACAATTATCCTATTTAAAATAGACTTTTTTTTCATAATTTTTAACCTATATTGCAAAAATTAAAATTATTCAACACGTATTATTTTAGTATTTGACAAATATGAAGATATACAATATCATGCATTAGGCGGATTAGATGAGATTTATCCTAATTACGATTTCATCCATAATAATATCGGGATTTTCTTTTGCAAAAACCTCCCAAAGCGACTACGATGTTTTTGTTCAGAAATGCAGTACCTGCCACGGATTAGAACTTATAGAGAAGAAGAAAAAAACTAAAGATGAATGGAAAAACACGTTAAAGAGGATGCAAAGGTATGGTGCGAAATATGATGGAAAGGAAAACCAAATTCTAAACTATTTAATAAATAAGAAATAGCCTCTTGCTTAAAAATATATAGACAAATCCCGAAATATTGTTATAATAGTTTTTCACTTGGAGAGGTGTCCGAGCCCGGTTTAAGGAGCACGCCTGGAGAGCGTGTGTAGGGTAATCCCCTACCGCGGGTTCAAATCCCGCCCTCTCCGTTTGTCCACTAAGCTTTAGTGGATATTAATAGCTCGATGGGGACTTTGCAATGATAAGGCTGTGAACCCCGCCAGGTCCGGAAGGAAGCAACGGTAGCAGTCAAGTCATGTGCCGAAGCAACCCTATCGGGCTTTTATTAAAAATAAAAAAGACAAAACTCATATAGAGGGAGATATGTTAAGACATTTCAGAAATCAGAAAAAGGTTTTATCTATTTTTTTGTGGATAGTAATTGCTTCCTTCATCGGTACAATCTTTTTAGTCTGGGGGGTAGGTGGTAAAAGTGGACAAAAAACCTATGCCATTAAGATAAACAACCATGTAGTCAGCTTTAATGAATACAAATCCGCATACGAAAGTATATCCAACACCTACAAACAGATATTTGGAACAAACATAGATGCAAAGATAATATCCAAACAGGTCACTGATGAATTGATAGCTAAATATCTGCTCTTAGATGAAGCAAACAGACTCAAGATACCTGTGACCGATGCCGAAGTCCTCGAGGAGATCAAAAAAACCCCTGCCTTTTCTGTAAATGGACAATTTGACAAAAATCGTTATTTAGAGGTTTTAAGACTAAACGGTCTAACCCCAGAAGCCTTTGAAAATGAGATAAGGGTCAACATTCTCCTTACCAAGATGAAAAGTTTTATTGCCACTACCGTTTACGTAAATGATGCAGAGATACTTAAAGAATATAGAATGCGCAATAAATCGGCAGAGATATCCTATATCAAAGTAACCCCATCCCAGTTTTTAAACGATGTAAAAGTAGACGATAAATCGCTGGAAAAATTCTATCTCGATAACAAAAATCAGTTTTTAGAACCTACAAAGATCAAAGTGAGGTACGTGGAGTTCTCACCAAATATGGTTAAATTCACAGATAACCTTTCGGAACAAGAGCTCCAGAGCTATTACCTAAAAAACAAAGACAAATACAATCAAACAGAACAGATAAAAGCAAGGCATATACTGATCAAAATAGACAACTTTCAGGACAACACTTCATTATCAAAAGCCCTCTCAAAAGCAGAAGACATATATAAAAAAGCTAAAAGCGGTGCAAAATTTGAAGACCTGGCAAGGGAATTCTCGGATGATATTTCAAAAAACAATGGGGGTGATCTCGGTTTTGTTAAAAGGGGGATGATGGTAAAAGAGTTTGAAGATGCTCTTTTTGCTCTCAAAGAAGGTGAAATTAGTAAACCTGTCAAAACCCCTTTTGGCTATCACATTATAAAAAATGAGAAGTACATCCCAAACAAAACCTTCACCTACGAAGATGTCAAAGAACAGATAAAGAAAGAGCTTTCAAGCGAAAGATTTAATACAATCTATAGACAAGAGGTCCAGACAAAATACAAAGAGATACAATCTGCCGGTAACATATCCGCCTATACACTGAAAAATAAAGATGCTCTAAACGTAAAGGAATCCGATTACATAACCGAAGCCGACAACACCACCTTTATACCAGCTGACATCAAATCTGAGTTATTAAAAATGGAAAAGTCCGAATTATCATCAATTTACACTATAAATGGCAAATATTACATTTTTGAAATAGCTGATAAGATAAACCCCACAGTTCCCCCACTTGATAAGATCAAAGAAAATGTAAAAAAGGCTTTTATAGAACAGGAGGCATTCAATATAGCAAAAAAGAAATCCGAAGAAGCTGTCAAAAAGCAAAACATAGAAGAAGCAGCTAAGTATCTCAACCTTCAAATTCAAAACCTTCCTCCTTTCCGAAAGATCGACCCTATTCCTACCATCGGTATAAACAGTACCATCACTGAGGCGATCTTTAATACGAAATCACCAGGTATGGTGTCAAAACCTTTACAACACGGTAACGACTTTTATGTTATCTTTGTAAAAAACTTTATCCCGGCAACAGACGAAAAACTTACAGAGCAGAAAGCTTCCATTTCCCAATATCTATTGAACCTAAAACAGACCGAAGCCTACAACAGCTATTTGGCAAAACTAAAAAAGGATGCAAAAATAGACATATCCAGCAATCTCATTGAATAAAAGGTGGCCCAACCACCTTTTTCCCCTAAACATATACAAATTTTGTTCGATAATGATATTGATTATTTTTTTTTCCTGGCTATAATTATACTTAGTTAGTTTTAGGAGGTTAGAATGAAGCTTAGCACGAAAATTAATGGTATCATCGCTGTTGTTCTCCTTATTTTCTTTAGTATTGTTTTCTTTGTTAGCTCCAAAGTAGCAAAAGATACCGCCATCACCTCAGCAGTCAATAATTCAAGATCTGTTGTAATAGTTGCTGAAGGTGTAAGGGAATTTATGGGTAAAAAACTTGAGGCTGATATATACAATATGGAAGCAGCCAAAAAGGATATAAACAAATTTATGCTGGTTGTCCCCGTTGTCAGCTCTATGAAAATCATGCAGGCCAAAGCAGAAGAGATGGGGATAAAATTTAAAGCTCCAAAAATTCAGCCACGAAATCCCATTAACACACCAGATGAATTGGAAGTAAAGATACTTGAGATGCTTGCCAAAAAAGATACTGGTAGTGGTCCAACGCCCGAGCATTATGAAATAGATGAAAAGTCTGGATATATCAGATATTTCAAAGCAGTAAGGCTAACCAAAGAGTGCGAATGGTGTCATGGAGATCCTGCCACATCCAAGCAATTGTGGGGCAATGATCAAGGGCTTGATCCCACCGGCGTTAAAATGGAAAACTGGAGGGCAGGGGAGATCCATGGAGCTTTTGAAATCTTCACCCCCCTTAAACCGATCATGGCTACTATCAACAAAAACCTCATCAGGGATTTTATATTTTTAATTATCATCATCATACTAATTACTCTTTTTATCTACTATTTCAATCAAAGATTTATCATAAAACCGCTACAAGATGTCTCAATGGCCCTTAATCGTGTGGCAAATGGAGATTTCACAGTATCTCTCGAGGTGAAGTCAAACGACGAAATCGGCATGTTAGCAAAAGATCTAAACAAAATGGTTAACGATATAAAATCATCTTTAGATATCGTTGCCAACTCCATCGATCAACTCGCCTCCACATCTGCTGAGCTCTCATCAAATGCAGAGATGATTGCTGCAGGAGCCTTAGAACAAGCAGAGCAAGCATCTACTACAGCATCAGCTGTTGAAGAAGTGAATGCCACAGTTGTAGAAGTGGCTCAAAATGCTGCAAATGTTGCAAACAGTGCCAACATAGCAAAAGAGCAGGTTATAAAAGGGCACGCAATAGTTTCAGAAACCAAAAAGATGATGGAAAAGATCGCAGAAACTGTATCCCATTCTGCCAATACAGTCAGAACGCTTGGTGAATCAAGTGAACAGATCGGTCAGATCATTCAAGTCATCGATGATATAGCAGATCAAACCAACCTTCTTGCCCTTAACGCAGCTATAGAGGCTGCCAGAGCAGGAGAACATGGTAGGGGCTTTGCAGTCGTGGCGGATGAAGTAAGAAAGCTTGCAGAAAAAACTGTGAAAGCTACTAAAGAGATCGCTGAAATGATCGAAAACATACAGGCAGATACTGGCGGAGCTGTAGCAAGCATGCAAGAGGGTGTAGAACATGTGGAAGAAGGTAAACAGAAGGCAGAAGAAGCAACTGCAGCCCTTGATGAAATCAAAGCAAGCGTAGAAAGTGTGAGTTATGAGGTTTCCCAGATAGCAAGAGCTACAGATGAACAGTCCAAAGCAACAGAATTGATGGCTCAAAGTGTGGAAAACATCTCAAAAGTAGCTTCAGAAAACTCCATTGCTTCAAAGGAATCTGCTCAGGCTGTTGAACAGCTATCCAGACTTGCCTCAGACCTACAGGCGATGATAAACAGGTTTAAACTAAGATAAGAGGGCCAAAAGCCCTCTTTTTTTATTTGAGGGCATCATTTTTTGATTTATAAATCTTAAGCACTTTGTCCAGATTCGTTATCTGCAGTATTTCAACAACCCTTTGGGTTGGAGCAATCAATCTAACATCCCCACCATTTTTTCTACAGGTACTTATCTTACCCACAAGAGCTCCCAAACCACTGGAATCGATAAAATTCGTCTGGGATAGATCTATAAGCAATAAATAATAACCTTTATCCACGAGTTCTGTCATCTTATCTTTGAAGGGCATTGAGTTACTGGCATCAAGACGGTTTGGTATCTTTATCAGCGCTGCTTTAGATTCTTCAATTATTTCACAAATAACATCCATATAACACCCCTATTCATTTATGTAAATCATACTTTATATTAAATATTAAAAGGGAAAAATCAATAAAAATATTGAAATATCATGCGCAATCTGTTAACTAAAATCAGTATGAATATATTTACCATCACAAAATCGAAAACGATATTTATCTTACCTCTTGTATCAGCCCTTCTGCTTACACTTAGCGCTCCAGGGCATGATCAGTCCTACTTCCTCTTCATAGCCTTTGTCCCCATTATGATCTCTATCCTTTTACTACCTAATAGATGGCTCCTACTAACTATACTCTTTACTTATACCTATTCATTGTATAACTTTTTCTGGGTCACAGAGACTGTTAACTATTTCGGAGATGTAGATCTCTGGATAAGAGCTGTACTATGGTTTTTAATGGCGACATATATATCCCTTTATTACATCCTCTTTTTTTATATTTTCAAAAAAGTAGAATCCCCCCTAAAAAATAGTTTAGTTTTTGCTGTGTTAGAATTGGTAAGGGGTAAACTATTTACAGGGTTCCCCTGGATGAATGTGGGGCTACACGCATTAGGATACAAACCATTAGCTCTTAATGCTTTTTTGTTGGGGGAGATAGGTGTTAGTTTTTTGGTGATACTCATAAATATTTACATTACATACACTATTTTTAAAGGGAAAAGATATCTATTTGCTCTTATTATCATCATATCACTTTCACACCTAACATACCTCTTACCAAAACCTATAAAGAAATCAGCCACTTTAGATTTTTCCATCGTTCAGCCATCTTACAACTATCTAAAAAAATGGGATCCGGAGCAAAGGGAGAATGTTACTATTGAAGTACTGTCACTCTTGGATCAGGCTATTAAAACTAAATCGGATATAGTAGTATCACCTGAATCCTCTTTTCCATTCTTTGTCCAAAATGATCCACATATCTGGAGCTATCTCCTCACCCAATCCAAATCTAAACCGATCCTTTTGGGCAATATAAGATACTCCGTAATAGATGGAAAAACTGATCTGTACAATAGCAACTTTTTTTTCAATGACGAAACCGTAGCTTTATACGATAAAATACATCTTGTCCCATTCGGTGAATACTTCCCCCTAAAGATTATTACAGCACCAATTCAACGCTATTTTTTTGGAGATAACTTCGATTTTAAAAATGGTGAAAAGATAGTTTTCTTTGACCTAAAAGGCACAAAAATAGGTAACCTAATATGCTATGAAGATGCGTTTTATGAGCTGATGCTAAAAAACATAAAAAATGGTGCCGAAATAATGGTAGTAACCACAAATGACAGTTGGTTTGGTAATTCCCTGGGGCGTTACCAACACTTTGCTATCAGCCTAATGAGAAGTATTGAAAGTGGTAGAAGTATAATAAGAAGCTCCCAGTCTGGGATTTCAGCCTGCATTCAACCTTATGGGGAGACAACCGCCCAAAAAGGTCTCAATGAAAAAGGGGTCTTAGAATGCAAAGGTATTACAAACAGTGCAATGACACCCTTTTCCATAATAAGCTACTGGTGGCTTTTGCCGGTAGGAATAGTAGCTTTTGTCAGAAAGAGTAAAACTTCAAACAGTTAAGATCCCTCCGATTCCCCTTTTTTCTTATGCTCTTTATAAGGGATCGGCTCAGGCTTGCAAAGTTTCTTTTCCTTGTTGGCCACTCTTCCACACGACTTACAATAGTACTTTGGATCTTCTATCGCATCCAAAAACTTTTCCAGATCATCCTTTGGGGAGATTTTACACATCGTTTTTGCCATTTTATTCCTCCTAACTAAAATAGGAATTTAAAAAAAAGAGTTCAAGTACTTATCCCAATCAAATACAATATCCTTTCACAAACTTAATGGCTTCCTCATAGCTAACCAACAGACCAGCTACCAGACGAAACTGGGTCTCTTTGAGTACCACCCCCAGCTTCTTCCCTTTAGGAAAACCCATTTCAATAAGTATCTCCCCATTGATTATGCTCTTTCTGGAAAAATCAAGTCTCGACGATAACAGCTTGATTCTTTCGATGGTTGAATAAAACGATTCATCATCCCTTTTTTTAGATCTGGCATCGGCAATAGAAAGTAAGATTATCTTATCCAGATACTCATAGTTTTCATAAGCAAACCTTAACAGTGTTATATCTTTTGTGTTGTTGCTACTGAATTTCCTTATATCTCCATGCCTTTTTACCAGTATTGACACATCCCTGATGATTTTATTGGAAAAAGAGAGCTTCTTGAGTTCCTTTTCAACGATATATGCACTTATCTCTTCATGACCTAAAAACTTACCCGGTGTAAGCCTGTATCTTTCATCCCCTTTTCCTGTATCATGCAAAAGGGCAGCAAGAATCATTACAAGACGATCTTCTACACTTAGATGAAAGGGTAAGATGCGAATTAGCTCTTTTGCAACTGATACGGAGTGGGTAAACACATCCTCAATATGATATTTACCACCATAAAGGGAGATAAGTGACAATGTGGACTCAAACAAAATAGGGATTAAAGCATCATCCACCATCTGCTCAAATGCCATACCCACATAATCCCCAGTAAAAAGATATACCAACTCCCTGTTGATTCTTTCTGAGGGTACTGTTTTTAAAAGCTCCTTCTGCTCAATGAGCTTTTTTCTTGTCATTTCATCCACATGAAACCCAAATTCCGAAACAAACCTGTAACATCTTAATATCCTCAAAGGATCATCCAAAAACACCCGATCGTAAACCATTTTTATTTTACCATTTCGAAGATCCTCAGAATCACCAATTAAACCCTGTTCAAAATGATAAGCAAGGTTATTGATGGTAAAATCCCTATAGGATAGATCTTCATGGATACTTTTACCCCTTAGTTTTGATACATCGATGGTATGCCCTTTTGCAGAGATTCTCACATTATCCTTGAAATGAATGACAGTCCCTTTAATATACCTATTCAGTAAACGGGAAAACTCAAGGTAATCCATTTTTTCAGTTACCACATCAATATCCTTTATAGGTCTATTTAATAGCATATCCCTTACAAAACCACCTACGAAATAAAAATCTATCTTTGTATCGTTGTAAAACGTCAAAAAAAGGTCCTTAAAAGGGAAATCAGGTAGTATCAGTAGTCCCTGGGGCGGCATATAATCTCCCTTATCCTAATAAACTGCAAAAAGTTATTTTGATAAGCGGCTCTTAAAACTATCGCTGTATCCAGGCCAGATACAGTTCCACCTATAGATACAATATCTCTGGTGATATCCTTGATAAGGCCACCGTTTGCAGCCATAACTGCTACCTCAATAGCAGTCTTAAAGCCATTACCAAGTATCTTCAAAGTCTCACCTACTATCTCTGGCATGTAAAGACCTTCCCATTTCAAGCGAAAGGAACGGGATATCGACGAAAAAAGATGAGTCCCAGTATGTACCTTAATTCCCAGATTTAGCAGTTTTTCATAAGTAGCTTCACCCATAAACTGCTCATTCAAATCATTAAAACCGGTGTGATACCTTACAGCAACGAGTTCCCCGTTATAGCCCATCTGATCAGCCATCTCCTTTAGCATCAATGCACTTCTGCCTGTTTCTGTAGGCACAACTATGGTATTGATACCACTGTTTAATGCTTTTTTTAATGCAAATTGTATCGTTAATTCTGTATTGACAACACCTGCTCTATCAAAGTAATATATGGTTGACTCTTTATACATAAAAACCTCCGGTGATGTATGCAGGTACTTATTATATCAGATACCCATGTTGATTCAATACAAAAATTGCCCCCAGTTTTAATATCCCTCTTCCCATCATGCGATGCAGTTATACATGCGGGGGATATTGTGGGATTAAACACCTATGAAGAGATGAAAAAACTCAACCCCAAGCTCTATGCAGTAGCTGGCAACATGGACGCATCCTACGGAGTACTTGAGCACACTTTAAGAATCGATCTTGGACAGATGAGGATAGGTATAACCCATGGTCATATCTATACAAATCTCTACAATGGTCTCATGTACGACTTTAATGACTGTAATATGGTTATCTTTGGACATACCCACTCACCCTACTTTAGAAAAGAGAACAATCTTTGGCTTCTAAATCCCGGTAGCACATTTAAAAATAGGTGGAAAACTAAAAATTCTTATGCTATATTAAAAATTTACAACAACGACTTTAGAGTAACGTTTTATGATATATAGAGGTGCTCATGTTTAAAGTAGCTATCGTAGGAGCTGGCAGTGCTGGGATTTTTACAGCATATAAGCTCGCAAATCTTAACGGAATAAGTGTAGATCTTTACGAAAAAGGTAGGGATATCACCACCAGAAATAGACAAGAGGTAATGTCAGGTTTTGGTGGTGCAGGTGCCTTTTCTGATGGTAAATTAACCCTTACCACAGAATTCGGTGGATGGTTAACAGATTTTCTGGATGAAAATAATCTTGAAGAATTGATAAAAGAAGCCGATGATATCTGGAAAGATGTATCAAACGTTCAGCAAATAGATAGCTCACAAAATTATGAAAAGATCAAAGACCTCGAGTATCTTTGTTCAAGACACAACCTCAGGCTATATGCAGCAAAGATAAGACATTTGGGTACTGACAACTGCTTATTAGCCGTAAAAAACCTCCAAACCTTTCTAATCAATTCAAAAAATATACATGTACACTTCGAATGTGCTGTAAAAGATGTAATAATAGAGAATGGGGAAATCAAAGGGCTGATATTGGAGGACGGGACTAAAAAATATTACGATATCGTTGTTCTTGCTGTTGGAAGAAGTGGCAATAGTTGGATGCAGGAGATAGTAAACAGGTATCATATAGAATCTTTTATAAACCCCGTTGATATTGGAGTCAGAGTAGAAGTCCCCCGTTCCATCACCGACCATTTCACCGACTATCTATATGAGTTTAAAATAAAATACTATACCTCTGAATTTGAGGATGAAGTAAGGACCTTTTGCGTGAACCCTGGGGGTTTTATCACCATAGAGAAAAATGAAAACAATCTTCTCACTGTCAACGGTCATTCCTACAAAAACAGAAAAAGTAGCAATACCAACTTTGCCCTTTTGGTATCCACAAAGTTCACAGAACCCTTCAAAGAACCGATAAAATATGGACAGTACATCGCATATTTGGCAAATATGCTAAGTGGTGGTAGCGTTATAGTTCAAAGGTTTGGTGATCTGATCAGAGGTAGAAGGTCTACCGAAAGTAGGATCAGAAAAAATTTTGTTCAACCCACACTGAAAGAAGCCATGCCGGGAGATCTATCTTTTGTTTTACCATACAGGTATCTTTCAAATTTGAAAGAAACCATTATTCAGCTTGATAAGGTAATGCCGGGGATGGCAGATCCCAATACGCTTCTATACGGTGTTGAAGCAAAGTTTTATTCCCTTAGAATAAATGTGGATAACAATATGCGATCTGTAAACATCAAAAACCTTTACTGTATCGGTGATGGCGCCGGCATAACTAGGGGTATAATTCAAGCATCGGTATCAGGGATTATCGCTGCAAATGATATAAAAAATATCTTAAGGGGCTAAAGTATGAACACTCTTTTACTAGATGTTTTAGAAGGGAAAAAAGTGAAAAGGCCACCCGTCTGGCTCATGCGTCAAGCTGGTAGGTATATGCCTGAATACATGGAGGTACGGAGAAAGGTTACCTTTCTTGAGCTGTGCAAAACACCAGAATTAGCAGCAGAAGTGACCCACCAGCCAATAGATATCCTCGGTGTGGATGCAGCAATCCTATTTTCAGATATTTTGATACCCATCGAACCTATGGGTGTAAACCTTGATTTTAATCCGGCACCAATTATATCAAACCCTGTAAGAAGTGAACAGGATGCAAATAGACTACGATTGTTAGATCCATACAGTGATGTCCCCTTCGTGATAGAAACAGTAAAGCTTTTAGTGAAATCTCTAAAAGTTCCCCTTATTGGGTTTTCTGGAGCCCCTTTTACCTTGGCCTGTTATATGGTAGAAGGGGGAGGAAGTAAAAATTTCATAGAAATTAAAAAGATGATGCATACAAATACAAAAGCTTATGAAACATTGATGGAGAAATTGACCATAAGCACAACAAAATATCTACAGGCACAAATCGATAATGGCTGCCCTGTTGTTCAGATATTTGATACCTGGGCAGGTATACTCTCCCCAATGGAGTACCAGACAAAAGTTCTTCCATATGTTAAATCGCTTATAGAAAATCTCAAAAATGCCCATATAATCTATTTCGCAAAGGATAGTGCAACCTTTTATAAATATATTTCAGACTTAAACTGTACAGGTATTGGTGTTGACTGGAAAATAGACCTTGATGATGCGGATATATCTCTCGGTAGAGGTAGGTTTGTTTTACAAGGTAATCTTGATCCCGTGATCCTTTTCTCTGACAAAGATACCATATCAAGACACGTTAAGGCAATCATAGAAAAAGGTAAAACCCTAAAAGGGCATATATTCAACCTTGGGCATGGTATTTTGCCTAATTCTCCCGTGGAAAATGTCAAATTCCTTGTGGATCTGGTGAAAAACAGTGTCTAATAAATCAGATCTTCTTTACGTGATGTATATGGGTGGCCCAGACTGTTTGGAAGCGATAGAACCCTTTTTATACAATCTTTTTAACGACAGAAATATAATAGATTTCGGGATCGGTGAGTTACCCCAAAGACTCTTAGCTAAATTTATTGCAAAAAAACGTAGCAAAAAGGTGGCTAAGGAGTATGAAAAAATGGGGGGGGCGTCACCCCAGCTACCAATAATGAATAGTTTATTGAAAAAGGTTAGCATGTTTTATCATGAAAGGTATGGGAGGCATCTTGAAACTGCTGTGGGGATGTGCTATTATCATCCTTATATAAAGGATACAATAAAATACCTCCAGACAGGTGATTTTGACAATATCTACGTAATGACCATGTATCCCCAATACTCATATACCACAGCTGGAGCTTGTTTCTCAAGATTTTTCAATGCGATAAATATCTTACCACCTAAAAAAAGTTTCAAGGTTATCCCCCATTGGCATCTGAATCGATCCTATAACTCCATTTTAATAAGAAATATATTAGAATCCATAAAAGAGCTCAATATAACAACAGATCAGGCACATATCTTATTCTCCGCCCACTCACTCCCCTACTACACCATTGACAAAGGGGACCTCTACGTAAAACATATTACAGAACAGATCCATTTTATCATCGACCAGATAAAGCCCAGATCCTTCTCCTTGTCATATCAGAGCAAAACTGGTAAGATAAGATGGTTAGAGCCTTCTACTGAAGATGAGATAAATAGACTTATCAAAGAACGTTACAACAATATCGTAATCTGCCCCATCTCATTTGTTTCTGATCACATAGAAACACTCATAGAAGTAGATGACCAGTATCTGAGTAAACTTAAGGCAAACGGAATAAAAGCAAACAGGAGCAAAAGCCTCAATGATGATGATGACTTTGCAAAAGCACTAATCGATATTCTGGTGGAGTAATGCAAAAGTTAAAAGATTTTTTGAAGATGATCAAGTTTGAACATTCATTATTTGCTCTACCCTTTGCCTTTACCGGTGCCATTATAGCAGCAAATGGACTACCGAGTTTCAAGCAGATCTTCTGGATTGCAGTAGCCATGATTGGTGCAAGAAGTGGAGCAATGGGGTTAAACCGGGTTATAGATGCCGAGATAGATAAGTTAAACCCAAGAACAGCCCAAAGGGAGATCCCAACAGGCAAAATAAAAAAAGGTGAAGCTATAGTCTATATTATCATTTCATTTATCTTGTACGAAATAGCAACCTACCAATTGAATATGTTAAGTTTTATCCTATCACCTATCCCCATATTGATCTTTTTTATCTATTCTTATACTAAAAGGTTTACTGCCCTATGTCATATCATACTTGGTATAGCACTTGGGCTTGCACCAGTTGGTGCCTATGTGGCTATTCTTGGTAGAGTAGATATTTCCATACTCCTATTGGGGTTGGGGGTTATGTTTTGGGTAGCAGGCTTTGATATAATCTATGCCATACAGGATATAGACTTTGATAGGGAAAAGGGGTTATTTTCCATACCAAGGTTTCTTGGTATCAACGGATCGTTGTGGGTTTCAAGGGTATTTCATATCATAGCCTTTTCACTGTTTATCTCTGTAAAGTACTTTAGTAACTTGGGTTATTTTTACCTTGTTGGGGTACTGGGCTCAGGATTGTTTATGATTTATGAGCACTATATTCTAAAAAAGAGCAATCTACAAAAGCTTTCTATAGCTTTTTTCAATATAAATGCCTACATTAGTCTCGTAATATTTATCTTTACTTCAATAGATATTTTTGTGGGGAATTGATGAAAGTTTTTGTGGGAATTACCGGTGCTAGTGGTGCCCAATATGGGATAAAACTGTTACAGGAACTAAATAGACTTAATAACATCGAGTTACACCTATCTATAACCCCTGACGGTATAACAAATATAAACCTTGAGAGCAGCTTGAAACTTAATTATGGTAAAGATATAATAAACGCATTAGCCCTTAATAAAAACAAAACATTTTATCACGACTATCGTGATTTTTCTGCCCCAATATCCAGCGGCTCCTTTAAAATTGAAAAATATATCGTATGCCCAGCATCTATGGGCTTCGTTGGTCGAGTTGCATCAGGTATAAGTTCAAACCTTATAGAACGTGCCTCTGATGTAGCCTTAAAAGAGTATAGGGAACTTGTAATAGTTTTTAGAGAAGCACCCCTAAACCAGATACACTTAGAAAACCTGCTCAAACTAAGTAGGGCAGGAGCTAAGATTGTCCCCGCTGCTCCAGGCTTTTATCACAAACCAAAAACATTGGAGGATATAATTTCATTTGTAGTTGGAAAAATCTTTGATATAATATCAATAGAGCACAATCTTTATGAAAAGTGGGGTACCTTTTATGAAAATGATTTGTAAAAAATGTAATGCAGATATCGAAACAGATAAAAAGATCTTTAGTTGCAACGTCTGTGGTGAATCCTACGACCTTAATCTTAAAACAGAGGAATATGAGATAAAGCTTTTAAATGGCTTAAAGGTCTCCTCTTTGACCTACGAAGAGATCAAAGAAGGTATCGCAAGGGGCAAGTATCTTTCTGTGGACTATATAACTTTTCAGGGAGCACCTTGGATGAGGTTGAAAGACTCCGATTTTAGTACATTTCTTCCATCTCTACTTACTGACTCTAAAAAAACTGTTGCTAAAACCAAAAATTGGTTTTATCTATTTATCCTATCCTTAGCTGCAAATATTGTAATGTTAGTCTTGATATATATAATTACAAAAAAATAGACCTATGGAGGCTTATATGTTTGATAAAGAAAAAAGTATGGACTGGCTTAGAACAAAGATCGAAAAAGGGAAAGAGGAACTTATTAAGTTTTCTAAAATCAGCAAACTGAAATTGGAGATCTCCACCCTTAGAAAAAGAAAAGATGAACGATACAAATCTATGGGGAAAAGGGCATTTAAAATGGTAGAAGATGGTCTTTTGGATGATCCCCAGATAGTAGCTGACTATGATGATATAATCAGGATAAACCAAAAGATTGAAGATCTAGAGCTGGAGATAAAGGATATAAAAGAGAACAAAACCAGCGATAGAACCGATAATGAATGATACTGATAAAATAAAAACGATTCTATCAGACATCACTGAATTGCCTCCTATGCCCCAGGTGGCAGCTCAGGTTTTACAGATAATTGAAAAACCTGACTTTAGTTTCGCTGATCTTGTAGCTGTCATCTCAAAGGATATGAGCATCACCGCAGCTATTTTAAAATTAGCAAACTCACCTTTGTTTGGATTAAAGGTGACAATTCAGAATCTCACCCAAGCCATATCCCTATTGGGTATCAACAATCTCAAAAACCTTGTAATTGCGCTATCCACAAAAGGTCTTTTTGAAGCATCAAAAATAACCTTTTTCGAACAAAAACTCTGGGAACATTCCGTTGCCACAGCCATCTATGCCCGGCTCTTCTCTATTAAATACCACAGAAGCATTGCAGAAGAGGCCTTTATAATAGGGCTTTTACATGACATAGGGCAGGTTGTCTTATCCATGTATGTGCAAAAGTATTCCCTCGTTAAAGAGTTATCCTACGCCCAGGAAGTAGATATTTCCCAATTAGAAAAAGAATATTTAGGTGTGGATCACTCAATGGTGGGAAGCTATCTTTTGAAAGAATGGGGGTTACCAGAGTTATATATAGACGTTGTAAGAAATCACCACAGTGTTAGTACCTCCTACTACCAGGATATGGCAAAGGTCATCTACATAGCCAATAACATGGTAAAGCGATATGGGTTTTCCATCACAGCTGGTTACGATAAAGGTTTTGACGAGTGGTATAGCTCCTTGGGCTATCCAGAAGAGGAGATCACAGAACTTGAGATGTTCTTTCATGAAATAATACAATCTGAAAAGGAAATGTTAAAACTATGAAAACCTATTTATATCTATTAGTTATTTTATCAGTTGTTTTTGGTTGTTCGGTATCTTTTAATTACAAAACCGATAAAACTTTAAAAGAAAGGTACACCTATACTCAAAAAGCCTCCGATCTAAACTTTTATTACAACATTAAACATACAGACAGAGAAAAAATCATAGATCTAAATATCAAAAATATCTCAAATATGTTTATAATCGGGCTTTCATTCGATATCACAGACGAAATGGGTAAGTTTCAAAAATATGTATATGTGGGTAACTTAAAAAACTTGAACTCTAAAAATATTGAAATAGTAGTGGACAAAAACATCAATAGATTAAAACTATCTTATAGATATGAGCTAACACCGGAAGATGCCTTTTTAAATCCAGATGTTACAAAAGACCGCATATACGAAAAGAGCGAAACTACAATTTTGATCATAAAATAACCTACTAAATAGTGCTACCCATTACCAATTGATCATCTTCGTTTTTGGTGATCACTACCCTTGTTTCGTATTCATCCTTTGTGACCATGAGGGCATTGCCAATCCTTATCTTTACATCGCTAAACAGATTTCTGCGGATAATGATTATCTCCTTTTGATCGCTCACTAGAAACTCCATATCTGATTGTAAAGATTGGAGTTTTTCTTGCAAGATTGCATTCAAACTTTCCAGTTTTTTGAGTTTTTCCACATTAGTCTTATATTCCGTATCAAGAATTGCGTTTTCAAGGGAACCATAGCTGGTTATGATCTTTTTAATCTGCAATTTTATCTGACCAATGGATTTGGATATAGTATCTAACTTCTCTAAGGTATCCTGAATCTGTAATTTGATACTATTTTTATTGAGTTGATTTATAAAAAGTGACGTTCTTGTGTAGTTTTTAGCACCTGCAATATTGATATCTATCATTCTAGTAGCCTCAATGGTACTACCCTGAACCGAACCCACCCCTTTGTAGGAGATAAAATTTTTACAGTTTATTTTGCAATTTCTGGTGTAGTTTGTGATCTCAACAGTATCCCCTGCAATTATCTCAGCATCCTGAACAAAATCAGCTTTGACATTTTTCATAGCTTTTATCTTTGTTTGATTTTTACCAAAAACACCTGAGCTGATAATCACAGACCCCCTCTCCGACTCTATAAAGGCCCCTTCAACAACCCCCTTTATCTTAATATCTCCCCCCGCAAAGACTTTAAAATCAGGTAAAACATCCCCCTTTATCACCACATCACCTTTGTAGTTTATATTTCCAGTAGCAAAATTTACATCCCCATCGATGACTATCATCTCAATTACGTTTACTTTGCCATTGTCATAGTTTACTATGCCATCGGTTGTGGAAAGCAGCTTAAGACCATCCGAGGAGACATATACATTTTTACCACCCGGTAGTTTTATATCATTACCTGGGGTAGCCTTAATAATGTTTCCATATACATCGAAGCCATCTATACCCTTAGTTGCTGGTACTTTCAATACGAGGGGATCCCCCTTGTCCACCTGTTGAATAACACTTATATTCCTAAAATCGATATTACCCTCTTCATCCTCTTTAGGTTTATACCTATTTTCCTGTTCAAAGAAAAATACCAGATAAGCATCCTCACCCCTCGTGGGTTCAGATCCTTTTGCTACAAGTGCTATGGCACCTTCAGCCTCAGTGGAGACTTTGGATATATTATCTATCAAATGCCCATGACGAATATTGTTCTTCTTGAGGTAAAAAAGTACTTCTCTTGGATCAAATCTCTGGGACGTTAGTTTCTTTATGTAACATTCCATATTATCATCCGAGACACTGATATCAAAAGCTGAAAAGATCTTGTTGTCGATCTTTTTGAAAACTTCACCTATCTCGACCGGTTCACCTGTGGATGAATGTATGGCTGATTGTATCTTCTCTAAATCGTAGTTATAAATATTTTCATTTAGTAATCTCTCCTCCAAATCCTTTATATCAATATGGGCAGTAGGATTTGTCTGAATATACATTCTGTTGTTTTGGATGAAAAATCGGTAGGTACTTATATCGTACTTTTTATCTTTTATCTTTTCTATAATCTTCTTAAGATCTATAAACAGCTCATTAACTGTCTCATATCTCTGGGCAGGGTTTTTTGACAATGCCTTGTTTATGATTTTTGCTAAATCAACTTCTACATCGGAATAATAAGCTGGATCTATATAATCAGAGTTTTTTATCTTTAAAATAGTTTCATCATTTAATGTATCACCAAAAGGGTGCTCCCTACAAAAGATAAAGTACAAGATACAACCCAGTTGATAGATATCACCTGCAACCGAAGGCTCATAGCTGGAAAAATATTCAGGAGGCACATAGGGTGGAGGAGAGCTATAGATCCCAAGCTCACTTATAAATGAGTTTTTAGCGATAAAACGCTTAAGATCAAAATTATCTACTTTAACAATATCATCAGCATAATATATTGAGTCCACAAAAAGATTTTGATGCAATACCTTAAATGAATGGGCAAAGTCCAAAGCCTCAACAATAGCAGTAGCAATCTTGAGCTTTTTATTCAAGCTCATATCAAACAATATCTCTTTATTTAAAAAACTATTTTTTATATCGAAATACTCTAATATTTCATAAAGTCTATTTGCTTCATCCACATGGTAATCTATTACATTCAAGATATTCTTATGGGTTAATTTGGAGGCATTGGTGATATGCCTTATGAACCTATTTTGGATGTTTACAGCTTCTGTTTGTCTAAAGATATCCACAATCCTAATAAGTATATTACGACGGAATTGTGTATCGATTCCCTTGTAAACTTCCCCAGATGGCAGGGAACATAAATGCTCCCTGATATCATATCTTTTCAAAAAATAGTTATCCATAATTATTTAAATATCATAACAACAACATTATTTCAATAGATTATAAGTGCGTCAGGGGTTTAAACATTTTAACTTTTTTTTACATATAAATAGACTTTTCTTTACATTTTCCTGATATTGCTTTCCTTGAGGTGATATATGGGAATTATAGATTTTAACAATAGCCGCAAAGAAAGGTTTTTGGCACCCTGCATATTTTTAAGCGGTGATGTAACCGCAGGGATCGAAAGTGAATATCAAACAGCTGTAGAAGGGGATAAAGAGATTGTTGATCTACCAGTATATTTAAGGAGATCCTCCTACTATTCAAATCTCATAAAAAGAACAAAAAATGGTGAATACCAACCCTACAAACTAAAAGAGATAGAGGATTACCTAAACGATAACAAAAAAAAGATATGGGAAAACAGTTTTGTCATAATACCCAAAAAACATCTTAATAACTATGTCTTATCACTCATCGATTACGATATGTTAAGTGATAAAACAGATCCCTCTCTCGGATATAGAAAGGACAAACATCTCTTCGAAACAGTCAACAGAAATGGAGAAAAATGTTTCAGATTCCCCGTAAGTTATATGCTAAGAATTGCATTAGCAGATTTCATAGGTGAGGTGAAAACCCAAAGCAGTATTGCCGAAAGAGTTGGTAAAAAGTTGTTAGATCATTTTTCAAACGATAATACCTCTCCTGAAGTAACCTCCTTTTATATCTGCGAAAATATAAAAGAGAACATCGGCGCCCATTTAGCCAAAGAGAATGTGAAAAGGTACCTTTTTACACAACTACTAACTGAGTACAGCAATAAAAAGTTCGGACTAATGGACAGCGGTCAAAGGGTCTACGTATACCACTCCCCCTTAACTCCCACAAGACAACAGAAACTTAATAGTCTGATACCCGACAGTCTCTACAGAGAACTTTTTATAAGCCCATGCCTTGCTGGCTGGAACAGAGGTGAAGAAAAAAAGAAATACATGGAACTTTGTCACCTTGCCCTATCTAGAAGTCACCTAAACACCCTTGAAAAATTGAAGGATGCTGGTTTAATAAAAAACAATCTCATCGTTTTACCAAATACCTCCAACACATCTCTTACCAACAACGGCATCCACATCAGTATTGGGAGCAAATTTCTCACGGATAAGATAAAAAAAGATAAATCACTGTTCAATCTGTCAGCAGAGAAATATTATTCCGATCTCGTGGTCAAGATTGTGGAACATTTTATCCCCCTTTTAACAGTAACTTACTCCGCATCAGTCTACAGAATCCCATTTCATAAAATACATCCGGAGACCATATTAGGCTTTTTACCCCATGAGCTTGACTTCACCCATCTAAGGATGATTTACCGCAGATGGATAAAAAAAGTTCATAACAAGCGTTTTGGACATCGATTTATGCCAAAAGGTCCCCTCTGGTGGGATATGATCCTTGAAAAAGGGCTAATGCTTAAAGGGGACTATTTACCTGATTTTAGGGTGTTGGATTATTTTGTATCCATTCTTAGCACAGAGACCGCTTCTGGGCTCGATGGAAAACTCAACAACCAACAATTATTAAAAAAAGAACTCCATGAGATGGGCATATTCGATGAAAGGCTTTCCTTTTATGCTCTTTATAGGGGAAGATACGTAGAAAATAATGGTTATAGTGGGTTTGAAGGGAGATTTTATAGCTGTTTTTACAACCTTTTCGATGATACCAAACACTGTACCAACCTGCAAACCCTTTTTACAGCCCTTGCCTATAAATATATCATGTCTGGCAAACTTACCCATCAAGATATTCCGGACACCCCTCACATCGAAAGTGAACGAAGACAGATCTTTTTTGCAACAGCTATTGGGCTACCTACCGTATACATAAAAAGCGATACAAAAAACAGCTTTATGCTTTATATCCTCTCCCACTGCGAAAAGATTAGAAACAGCAGAAGATACCCCGGTTATCTTCGGTTAGAGATAAAAGATTACATGTCAGCTCTATTAAAAATAATAAACAAAGATGCCATCGATATAGCTGAAAATCTCTCAATAATAGATAGCCTCAATGATCTTAAGATCAGAATAAAAAATGAAAAAGAAACAAATGCATATAAAATTTCAAGAAGTATTACAGCACAACATAATAAAAAATCCCCATTAGATATAAACAGTGATATTTTCAACAGCGAAATAGAGGAGTTTTATCGCAATCAGCTCCGCTTAAAGCACATAGAGGAAGGGTTTGAGATATTAAAGAATGACATCCTTAAAAAAATTAAAGAAGGTCTTATCACCAATTATCATACAAAAGATCTCTATCTTTTTGATGAACTTGATAATCTTCTACAAAGAGCTAAAAATAGATTCAACAACGGAATACTAACCCTTGAAGATATTACAAAACTACTTTCAATAATGCTCATCGATATCAGTGTCGAAATGGGTTATGGAGGTAAAAATTGCGCAGACATTGCTTTATAGATAGAAGATCTGGCAAAATGATAGAAGAAAAGCCTTTAGGTGACAAACTCATACATTTTTTATACTCTTCTGTTCGAGAAAAAGCACCCTTTATCTTTAACTTAGCCATAAGTAAACATACAACGAAACTCCTAAAATACATAAAGTACAATAAAAGCCTAACCAACAATGAGTTTTTAGAATATTGCAATAGCCTAAATATAGATACTAGTGAATTATACGAGGTAGAAAAGATCAAAACCATCGAAGACCTTTTCATGAGAAAGATCAGATACTGGGAAACAAGACCTATGGATGAAGACATTAACATAATCGTTTCCCCTGCAGACTCTAAAATGGTGGTTGGTTCCCTCTACGATGATCCTTTACTATTGCTAAAAAACAAGTTCTTCACCATAGAAGAACTACTCTACAAAATAGAATGGATAAAAACCTTCGCTGATGCAGACTATGCCATCTTTAGACTTACCCCAGATGAATATCATTATAATCATCTACCGGTATCAGGAGTTGTTCTTGATCACTACGAACTTGACGGAGTGTACCACTCATGTAACCCAGAAGCAACAGTTGCCGTTTATACCCCACTATCCAAAAATAGAAGAGTCGTCACAATCATCGACACAGATGTCCCAAACGGTAGTGGTGTAGGTATTGTAGCATTCATCGAAGTGGTCGCCATGATGATAGGTCAGATATGTCAAGCCTATTCAGAAGTCAAATACGATGATCCTAAACCTTTAACTACAGGGCAATTTGTCAAAAAGGGCCAACCCAAATCGGTCTACAAACCGGGTAGCAGCACAGATCTTGTCCTTTTTGAAAAGGGGAGGGTAACTTTCGATGAGGATATCCTCTTACAAACAAGAAGAAGCGATGTGGATAGCAGATACTCTATGGGTTTTAAACAGCCTTTAGTTGAGGTTAGAGTTAGAGTTAGAGAAAGGATCGCTACCAATACTAAAAGCAAACATTAATAAGGAGTTTTTATTATGGAAAAACTTTTTTTAGCTGTGTTAGCTTTATTTTTAACAATATTATCCTATATCGGAATAAAATATTTTCCCCATGAGAGATTTCAATTCCTATTTGCATTCCCCTACAAGAAACTTTCAAACGGCAGTTGGCTATCGTTAAATATCACCTTTTATGGCCTTTTTAATGCTATAGCTTATACGACCGGTTCCCTCTTGGGGGTAATCCTCATGCTCTCTGTTGGTCTTAAACCGATACAGATACTCGTTACCCTTTTTCTGATATTTGTCATCTGTATCCCTGCATCAAAACTAATTGCCAAAAGTATAGAGAAATCAAAATCTGGATTCACCGTAGGTGGTGCTGTTTTCGTAGGTGTTTTGATAAGCCCCGTCGCAGTTTTTGTAGCTAGCCTGTATGGTGATTGGAACTGGGCTCAAATGCTACTTCCTACAATCTCCTCCATGGCGATAGCTTACGCAGTCGGTGAAGGTATAGGTAGACTCGGCTGTTTGAGCTTTGGATGCTGTTATGGCAAGGCTGTAGATGATATCAACCATCCTTTGCTTAGATCTTTTTTTGAAAGATTTTATACAATCTACACAGGTCGATATAAGAAAGCCTCCTACTCATCAAATCTTTGTAACAAAAAAACAGTACCTGTTCAAGCTGCGGCCAACATTATCTATTCCATTGTAGCTTTTTTATCCATAATTGCCTACATCTATGGCTTTTTTGTTTTATCCACACTTTTAGTAACCTATACCACCCAGCTTTATAGATTCTTTTCTGAGTTTTTAAGAGCTGACTATAGGGGTGAAGGGAGAATATCCACCTATCAGAAGATGGCTTTACTGAACATGTTGATTATTTCTTTTTATGTTTTTTTAGTTAATGCAGACAACCCCAAACCGGATATAAACAATGCCTTAGACCAACTATCCAATGGATGGTTTATACTGAGCTTGATCATTATTTTCTGTACAACCCTTGTTTATACTGGCGTGAGTACAGCTACCTACAGCATAATAAACTTTAGGCTTTCCAGCAAAGCGATTCAGCCAGCAAAGCCAGAATAGAAATAGTTACCAAAACCGATCGTATAAAGGATCAACCCGTATAAAAGATGCTCTAAATAGACTAAAGGTAGTGATCTTGTTCTTACATAAGTAAAAGAGAATATGTACCCACCCAAAAGGGAAAGTAGCACTGAAAAAGGATTAAGATATATTACATGTCCAAAAGCAAAGGCAAAGGCACTCAGATGTATTAGCCCCTTTTCCTCTTTTACGAGCGGTGCATATCTGTGAAATATAAGTGCCCTGTATATAATCTCCTGGGGGTATACCGCAAGAAAGGTATATATAAGTATAATGTTCACCCATAGGAAGATATCTTTTCTTATGAAAAAAAATAGGTATTTGGGGGTAAAATGGGCAATAAAGTAATAAAGCAAACCAGCAAATAGCACAACCTGTATTAAGATCCTAGCATACTCGAGGGTAAGAGGTGGAAGTCTATAAAATATCTTTTTGTCGAAGTGTTCATCATTGTATAATAGATAAAAAGCAATCATTCCACCCAACAATATGAAAGGTAGCGGTGTAACCTTTACTAAAAGAGCCATACCAACGGGTGCACATAAAAATATCAGAAAATACTCCAGCCACAAGTACCCCAGATTTTGTAAAGACAACACCTTTTCATTCAGCTTTTTCATAATGATATAATTAGCTATTTTTTGTCATATTGCAAGTTTTTGAAACTTTTTTTACAAACACTTAACAAACAAAATGTTACAATATATTCATATTCCTAACTAAAACTTAAATACATCATATTTTCCTATTTTAGATTTTTTTATATTTTTTTTAACATTTAAAAGAACTACCCTTAACAAATTACTGATATAAGATAATAAAGGAGGTGTTCCATGAAAAGACGGGAATTTCTAAAAGCATCAGGCTTTGCAATCGCAGCTTTAGCAACAAGCAAAGAGCTCTTTGCCAAAAAGATGGAACCATCAAGAGGACAAGGCATTATCTTTATGGTAGGGGACGGTATGCCACTTGGTGTCATGAAGGGTATGCAAACTATCTTCTCCAAAGAGCTTAGCTACAATTCAAAGATCTATGAATTGCTAAAAGATCCTAAAGCTGTATTAGCCCTTCAAAACACAAGCTCCCTTTCCAGCGTTGTAACCGATTCTGCACCTGCATCTGTTGCGTGGAGCACAGGATCTAAAACCCTTAATAGAGTCTTATCCACTTTGCCAGATGGTAGGAATCTCAAAACGATTTTGGAGCTGGCAAAGGAAAACGGCTTGTCCTGTGGGGTAGTAACCACCACAAGATTGACACACGCAACACCAGCCGCCTGGTATTCCCATAATCAGAACAGGGATAATGAGGATGATATAGCCATCGATCTTTTAAAACTACAGCTTGATGTTGCACTCGGAGGTGGTGATAGACATTTTTCACCTGAGGGAAGAAAGGATAAAAAGGACCTTTATGCAGAGTTCATGGCAAAAGGTTATGATGTAGTAAAAAACAGGGAAAGCCTAAAAGAGAAGCTTTACAGCAATAGACCATTACTTGGTGTTTTCAGTTCATCCCATATCAGTTACTATGTGGACAGGGTTAATGATAAAAATATTGCTTCAACCCAACCAGATTTGCCAGAAATGACCATTGCCGCATTAAATAGATTATCAAAAAACCCAAAAGGGTTCATCCTTCAAATCGAAGCAGGCAGAATCGATCACGCTTCCCATGCCAACGATGCCTGGAGTGCGATGATGGACTGTTATGAATTTGATAAAACTGTCGAAGTAGTACTTGATTTTATCAAAAAGAACCCCAGAACACTGCTCATAATAACCTCTGATCACGGTAACTCTGGATGGGGTATCAATGGCACCGGCCCAGAGTACAATGACTCCACCGAAGGATTATTTTTTTATAAACAAAACAAGGCCTCCTTTGAGTACATGATAAAACTGATGAAGAAACAGGACCAAAAATCAATAAAGGAGATCTTTGAACAGTATACCTCCACCAAAATCTCCCCAGAAGAAGCTGATGCCATCTTCAAAGGTCTTAATGAAAAAAAAGAATACACAATAAACGATATTTGGTATGAACCAGAAGCAACTATGGGTAGAATATTAGCCCACAGCAAATATCAGTCCTCAGGGGAAAAATTATCAAAACCAGCTATTTCTAGAAGGGGGAATGTAAACTGGACATCCACCAACCATACCGCAGAAGACCAGATCGTTATCGCCTATGGGCATAAAGCCCATGAACTGGGAATTAAAAGTTATATTGACAACACCGATCTTTATTTTGCCATGTCAAAATTTTTAGGTCTCAAATACAAAAACCCAGTCATGACCGAAGAGGAAGCAAGGTCTTACCTAAAATCTATTTCCATGAAAGAGTGGATGGAGCATCTTAAACTGCATATCTCCTGATCAAGAAGCTCCCCGTTATTTGGGGAGCTTTTATTTTTTTATACCTTTTATGATCTGTTCCATCACCTTCACAGCATCGTTATTTTTAACTGCTACCCAATAGTTGGTATCTTTTAAGAGAAAATAGTAGTTATCCATATCCATGCCTGATACATAATAGGCATCTATATCAGCTATCTTAACTTTTTTTAAGCCCATAAATACCTTACTGTGGGGCATTTTACGATGCATCTCTTCAAATAGTCTCTTAGCTTCGTATTCGTTTTTTGATTTTGAACCCCACATAATTATCAACTTATCTTTAAAGCTGTACTCTGCCACAAAACCGTCCACGAGCGGAAACCTTGTCCCATGCAACCTGTGTATCTCTTCTATGGCCTCATTACCCTTTACTAGCCTTGTCAAATTTATATTCAGTAGTTTTTTAGGTGGCTCGTAGCTCCATAGCATGTTGATGAAGGAAACACACATTACTAAGACTAATATAAAAACTCTCATATCACTGCACCCCCATTGTTCCGCCTTTTTTTACAGCAGTTATATATATCGCGGGTTTGTCTGTTATTGGGCATTTATATTGACATATACCACAGCCTATACACAAGTCCGGTTTTATTTTCGGTAGATGCACCTTCTTTTTGAGGCCATCGATGGTGGTAATTTCGCCCACTTCAAAAACAATCGCTTTAGGAGCCGTAGGGCAATGTTCTTCACATACCATACAATTTATCCCAAAAGCGTAAGGTAGACAACGATCTTTATCGAAATAAGCAGTACCTATAACAAATCTTTTTTTATCTGCCAAGGGAAGATTTTTGATAGCACCCGTAGGGCAGATCTGCCCACATAAGTTACAATTGTAAAGACAATAGCCATAGTTAGGATCACCAACTGGCGTCCAAAGCCCTTCCAACCCTGCTTGTAGAAATGCAGGTTGTAAAAAGTTTTCTGGGCATACTTTCATACAACCACCACATCTTATACAAGTTGATAAAAATTCCGATTCGACAAGTGCTCCGGGAGGTCTTATAAGGTGTTCATTTCTCATTGGGTCTTTCCTACCTGATTTAATTAGTAAAACTGCTATAAAACCGGACATTAAAGCGTGGATGGAGCTCCTTTTTTCAAGATCGATTTTAGAATAGGGTAGACTTTTTTCATATTTTAAAACCCCAGTAGGGCACTGCCTGAGGCAATCAAATAGGAGCATACATTCCGAACTTTTTATCTCGCCCATCGAAGGTTTCTGGCCTGCATAGCAAGCCCTATCGCAGCGCTGACAGCCACTACACCCATTATATCTCCTGATCTTAAACATAGAAAACTTTGCAATAAAGCCATACAATGCCCCCAAAGGGCAAAGTGCCACACACCAGAATCTTTTATAATATAAGTTCATCCCAAGGATGAACAAAAAAAATAACCCAACAAACATCGATTGATGATAATAAAACCTTTCTCTCCCCATCACATTATAGAAGAGAAAATTCTTAAATACCTCAGGAAATATATTCACATCATAAATCTGGGAAACAATCGGCAAAATAAAGATACTCAAACCTTTTACCAATATAGACAGTGGATCAAGGTAGCCTGAAAAGTTTATACCAAAAAGAGATAATGTTACCAATAGGATAAAAAGATAGTACTTAAGTTTGTGAAGATCATACCTGTAAGTATCCACCTTTTTTGAAAACATACTAACTATGTGATTTAACGTCCCCATTGGACAGACCCAACCACAAAAAAACCTCCCCATCACCCCAGTAAACAACAAAAAAGGGATAGACCACAAGAAGATAGTCTCAAGCCTGTATGTGGACAGAAGTGTTGTAAGAGCAACTAACGGATCCACCGCAAAAATATATTTTATCCCCCCTTTCAAAACCAAGCTTTCACTATAAATACCGCTATCAATGATCGCTGATAAAAAAATATAAATAAATATTATAAAAAAAATACTCTGGGATATAACCCTAAAGCTTTTCATATCTCATACTGATGTTTGTTTTAGCAATATTACCCAAACCGTTTTTATACCCCATCACCAGATACTGAACATCTTGGGGATTGACACCCAAAAACTCAGAGGCTATTGCATCAGCCGCTACCACATCAGTACTTACGATTACCCTATTGAGCTCCTTTACAAATCTCAGATCCCCACCAGTTGGACCACCCTTTAACATAACCCTTGTGCAATCTACAATAGTTAATGTTGGCTTAAAAAACGCAGCCAACTCATATATCGCCTGATGTAGATTCTGATGTAAAAAACCCCTATTTCCACCAATTGCACCCATCCAATTCTTCATACCTATCGTTACCCTTGAGGAAGCATGATCTTTTGCAACTGGTATATTGATCACTTTGTCCGCTTTCTTGAATACTTCAAGGACAGGCCAGTCTGTAAGAAACCTTCCTCCTATATCCATGTTTTTATAATGTCTACTCTGAGGGATAAAAACATTTGCATTCTCCTTCTGGGCAAAAAGGGGTATTTTTGATAAACTGAACACATTTCTGGCGTTATCACAGGGGTTATCCGTTACAATCACCTCTTTTGCCCCAGCTTTATAACACAACCTTACAACCTCCGCCACCACTACCGGATTGGTATTGGCAGCGAACTCCGGCTCCCTTGCCCATGCCATATTAGGCTTAATTGCAACAACATCCCCTTTTTTCACAAACCTTTCAATACCATTTGCCATCTCAACTGCTGCCCGCACCGCTTTAGCATGATCATTCGACTCGGCAACATATACATCAGATTTACCTATCTCTGATTTGCTATACAATGGGATAGCCATTGCAGCCAGCGTAAAAGAACCTATTTCTAAAAATCTCCTTCTATTCACCATATCTGCACCCCCATAAAGATATTTTAATATAATGTAGAATTAGTTCAACATTTTATTTCATCTCTATCATATTTATCATAAAAAACATGATTTTTATGTTGACAATTCATCTTTTTCGATATATATTCCTCAAAAAGGCAGGTTATATGCAAGTTACAGCCCAATCATTATATGCGATATATGCTCTATTTTATATAGGTAGGCTTGGCTACCCCATAAAAGCCTCCACCATATCCCACTCCACAGACATACCCAAACGTTTTCTGGAAATCACTTTGTCGAAACTAAAAAGCAGCGGCATCCTCGACTCTAAAAAAGGACCTAATGGAGGTTTCTACCTAAAGAGACCCCCATCAGAGATTACGCTATTAGAGATACTATCTTCAGTTGAAAGCAATCTAAACCTTTTCGAGTGTGAAAAGTATCTTAAAAACAACTGTGTGTTCAAAGAATTATTCTCCAGTATAAATGAAAAACATAAACAATTATTAAACTCTATAACCCTCGAGGATATACTAAAATCACAATCTCCAGGCTCGCTGGATTTTGTAATATAAAATTTTTAGGAGGAACAGATGAAAAACCCCGAATCAATACTTCTTCACTACGGATACGACCCCGATGGAACAGGTGCAAGAGCAGTACCCATCTACCAAACCACCTCTTACCTGTTCAGGTCCACAGAACATGCAGCAGATCTATTCGCTTTAAAGCAATTCGGTAATATTTACACACGTCTAATGAACCCCACACAGGATGTCCTTGAAAAGAGGTTAGCTGCCCTTCATGGTGCCACTTCAGCCCTTGTGGTCTCCTCAGGACAAGCAGCTATCACCTACTCAATACTTAATATCACAAGACCGGGAGATAATATTGTTTCCACATCCTTTTTATACGGTGGCACATACAATCTTTTTAAGTATACGATGAGAAAGCTCAGTAGAGAGGTAAAATTTGTAGACTCTTCCGATCCAGATAACTTTGCAAAAGCTATCGATAGCAACACAAAAGCACTATTCATTGAAAGCATCGGCAACCCCAAAAACAATGTAAACGACTATCAGGCCATAGCAAATATTGCCCATAAACACGGCATCCCCTTAATAGTTGACAATACCGTATCCCCATACATACTTAACCCCTTTGAATTTGGTGCAGATATTGTCATCTATTCCCTAACAAAATTTGCCTCTGGCAATGGAACCAGCTTAGGAGGAGCTATAATAGAAAAAGGTGATTTCCCCTGGGACAATGGTAGATTCCCTGAAATGACAGAACCCGATGAATCATACCATGGTTTAAATTACTGGAACACATTTGGTTCCCACGACAAATCTGTAGTAAAAGGGATCGCTTTTACCATAAAGATAAGGTTACAGCTTTTAAGGGATATAGGTGCTTGCATTAGCCCCTTCAATGCTTTTTTGATCATAGAAGGTTTAGAAACACTCCCCTTAAGAATGTTAAAACACTGCGACAATGCCCTTAAAGTAGCCCAATATCTTCAATCTCATCCTAAGGTCAGCTGGGTAAACTACCCCGGTTTAGAGTCCCATCCAGACCATGCCAATGCTAAAAAATATTTAAAGGGTAATTACGGAGCTATCATAGGCTTCGGTGTAAAAGGGGGGTATGAAGCAGGCAAAAAGTTTATCAATTCGTTGAAAATGATCTCCCATTTAGCTAATATTGGTGATGCTCGATCTTTAGTCATACACCCAGCTAGTACAACACATCAACAATTAAGCCCTGAGGACAGATTAAAATCTGGCGTCACAGATGATTTTATTAGACTATCTGTTGGTATAGAAAATGTAGACGATATTATCGAAGATCTTAACAATGCTTTGAATGGGTGAGGTTACCTATGAACAACTTCTATGAAAAATACTATTTAACAGTTGGTAATACCCCACTTGTTTTCCTACCAAAAATCAGCAGGTATACGAAAGCAAGGCTATATGCAAAGTTAGAGAGCCGTAACCCAGCTTTCTCAGTAAAAGATAGGATAGGGTATGCCATGATTATTGATGCCATCCAAAGGGGTACCTTAAAAGAGGGGATGGAGATACTTGAGCCCACAAGTGGCAATACTGGCATCGCCCTTTCCATGGTCGCAGCATCTATCGGCTTTAAGATAAAGCTAACAATGCCAGAATCTATGAGTATAGAAAGAAGAGCTCTCATGAAAGCCTTCGGCGCCGAATTGATCCTTACACCAGCTGAAAAAGGTATGAGAGGTGCCATAGAAAAAGTTAACGAACTCATAAGTACAGACCCTGATAGGTATTTTGTCCCCTCCCAATTCGACAACCCAGCAAACCCCAAGATCCATGAAGCCACAACAGGCCCAGAAATCTATAGAGATCTAAAAGGAGATATAGATTATTTAGTAGCTGGTGTTGGAACTGGGGGCACAATATCAGGCACTTCAAGATTTCTTAAAAAAGTCTCCTTTAAAAAGTTAACATCTATAGCAGTGGAGCCCTCAAAATCACCAGCAATCACAAGATTTCTAAACAATGAACCCTATACCCCATCCCCCCACAAGATTCAGGGTATTGGTGCAGGCTTTATCCCTAAAAATCTCGATTTGAGCATTGTGGATGAAGTGATTACCATCGACGATGAAGAGGCTATCGATACCGCCAAAAGACTTTTTACTGAGGAGGGTGTTATGGCTGGGATCTCCTCAGGAGCGAACTTAGCCGCAGCAATGAAAGTAGCTCAGAGGGAAGAAGCCAAAGATAAAAATATCGTCTTTATTGTTGCTGATACTGGTGAACGCTACCTAAGTACCGCATTATTTGCCTAAAGAGATGGGGGAAGCCCCATCTCTTTATTTTGTATACAAAATACAGTCCCCAAAACATAGATGTTTTGCAATATATTGATAATACTATGCTATAATCGAATCCCTTGACACATTATTAATTATACTATATAGGGGGGTTAATTTATTAGGTCACAATTGGAATGACTAATAAATTGAAACAAAATAAGAAGGAGGTTTTATGAAACTAGTAAAAACACTTTTGTTGCTAGTGCTCCTGGTCTATACTGGCACGGCAATCGCTCAAGTCAATCACGCCGATCTGGTAAAGGGTGATTTTAAAACTGGGAAAGATGTAACCAAAAAATGCCTCGAATGTCACGAGAAACAGGCAAACGATTTCATGGCTTCCAGTCACTGGACATGGAAAGGTGATCCAAAACTGTTGGCTAAAAAAACCAAAGAACAAATCGGTAAAGCAAATCTCTTAAACAACTTCTGCATATCAATTGAAGGTGGAAACTGGAAAGGGTGTACCAAATGTCACGCTGGGTATGGTTGGCAGGACAAAGCTTTTGATTTCAAAAACAAGGAAAACATAGATTGTCTGATGTGCCATACCAAGGAAAAAGCTTACTTTAATGCTAAGAAAACAGGTGTAGCAGGAAATATCAACCCCCAATCCATTGCATCTGGAATGTTGAATCTCGAAAAAGCAGCACAAAATATCGGTAAACCCACAAGGGACAACTGTGGTAGCTGCCATTTCTTTGGTGGTGGTGGAGATGCAGTAAAACATGGTGACTTAGACTCAACCCTTGCTAAACCCAAACCCGAGCTTGATGTACATATGGGTAAGCTCGATTTTGCTTGCCAAGAATGCCATGTGACTAAAAACCACAAGATTTCAGGTGCTTCCACTATGACAGGTGTTCATGAGGGCAGGGTAGAATGCAAAACATGTCATGGTGATATACATAAAGACAATAAGATCCTCTCCAAACATACAAACACCATAGCCTGCCAAACCTGCCATATCCCTTATTTTGCAAAAGGTCAAGCTACAAAAGTATTTTGGGATTGGTCAACCGCTGGTAAGGAAAAGGAAGATATACCTGAACAGCATGGAAAAGAGACTTACGCAAAGATAAAAGGTGATTTCAAGTGGGAGAAAAATGTCGTCCCAACTTATGCCTGGTATAATGGCACTATAAACCGCTACATAAAAGGTGATAAGATCGATCCAAAGAAGGTTGTTAAGATATCAGCTCCTGTTGGTAGTATCAAAGACCCAAAATCAAAGATCTATCCATTTAAAGTTCACGCAGGTAAACAGCCCTACGATGAAGAGTACAAACATCTACTCACTCCAAATACCGTTGGCGGTTATTGGGATCATTTAAATTGGCAAAAAGCCCTTGAAGATGGTGCAAAAGCTGCTGGTATACCTTTTAGCGGCAAGTTTGGATTTGTATCCACTGAACAATGGGTTTCTATTAATCACGAGGTTGTTCCAGCCAAATCTGCTCTTCAATGCAACGATTGTCATATGAGTGGTAAAAGATTTGATTGGAAAGCACTGGGCTATAAAGATGATCCAATAAAAATAGGTGTAAAGGTAAGAAAATAGTCGTAACCCAAAGCTCAGGCAACTGCCTGAGCTTTTTACTATTACATTTATCTTGTACCAATCAAAAATTTGTTGTATTTCAGATAATAATCGGATATATTTTAAGCATGCAAAATTTTTATATAGGTAGACAACCGATATTAGATAAAAACAACGCTGTTTTTGCTTATGAGCTGCTTTTTAGGGACAGCAGTCAAAATGCTGCAAATTTTAAAGATGCCAGATATGCCATCTCCAGAACCATCTTAAACGCCATTGATAAGTTTGGTATAGATAACATTTTGCATAATGCTAAAGGCTTCGTCAATGTAAACGAAGAGTTTATCATGAACGATTTTATCGAGATCCTCGACAAGAACCGTTTCATTTTCGAGATCCTTGAAACATCTAAGGTAGATGAAAAGCTGATAAAAAGAGTTTTTGAACTGAAAAACAAGGGTTATCATTTTGCACTGGATGATTTCATTTTTACAGATGAATATGTCAATACTTTCAAGCCCTTCTTCCAGATAGTGGATTACATAAAAGTTGACATCCGAGGTTCTACTAAATACGATCTGATCAAAAAGACAAGAAACCTAAAAACCTTAAAGGCTAAGCTCCTCGCCGAAAAAGTTGAAACCTATGACGAATTTATTTTTACGAGGGATTTGGGTTACGACTTCTTCCAGGGTTATTATTTTGAAAGACCCACTATACTTGTAAGAGAAGGACATAGTTCCAACAGAACTATAATTTTCAAAATTATAAGTGCTATCAACAAAAACGCAAAAACCACAGAGATAGCTAACTATTTTGAGATAGACCCAAACCTAACCATCAGTCTATTAAAGTTTATTAATTCAGCTGCTTTTTATTTCAGGACAACCATCAAATCGATAGTCCATGCTATAAACCTTATAGGATTAATAAAACTTCAAAACTGGCTACTACTCATGAGTTATGCTGAAGGAGAGTCGCCTGCCACATCGCCCCTTTTTCAAAACGCCATAATAAGAGGTAAGACCATCGAGTACCTATTAGAAAAAACAAGCAATGATAACAAACTAATCGACAAGGGCTTTTTATTAGGGGTGCTATCTTTAGCTGATGCCATCTACAAAGTAAAGATGGAGGAGATTCTCAAAGACCTCAACGTTGATGAAGAGATAGCCACTGCTATTCTCAAAAAAGAAGGGCTTTTAGGGAACCTTCTTAAGCTTACTGAACTTGATGAAAAAGCAAATTATCCCCAGTTTATAGAACTGGCTGTGGAATTAAATATTGATGAAATACTTTTCAACGATGCCAAACTAAGTAGCTACATCTGGCTGAACAATCTTTTAAAGAGTATCTAAACTTCCAAAAATCTTTATATATGTAGCAAACTGCTTCGCAGTTCTGCCATTTCTACCACCCTTGTGGATAGCAAAACTTTCTGCATCTTTCTCCCAATTATCCCAAAAAGGTATCTGAAACATAACAAAATAGTGTTTTACTATCTTAAGATAATCCTCTCTACTAAAAGGATAAAAACCAACTGTCAACCCAAATCGAGAAAAAAGAGAAATAGCTTCGTTTTGATCATCTCTACTGTAGATATCTTCTGTATCTAAAACCCTTTCTTGAATAAGATGCCTTCTATTTGAGGTGGCAACAACCAAAACATTTTTAGGTTGCAACAAAAGCCCCCCTTCAAGTATAGACTTAAATCGCCTATAGCCCTCGTTATCCGCATCAAAAGAGATATCATCGAACAGGAGCAGAAATTTATATTCCGCATCTGAAATAGCTTCATAGAGTTTGTACAAACTGGTAATATTGCTATCCACAAACTGAACAACCCTAAGTCCCTCATTATAAAACTTTGCCAGCATATTTTTTATCAACGAAGACTTGCCCGAACCCTTTTCACCCCATAAAAGCATATTCAGATAAATACCCTCCTTTATAAACGATGATATATTAAGAAAAACCAACTTCACCTGATGATCTATTGCTATTAAAGGCTCCTCCTTTAATTCAATCTTCAAAGGATAAAGAGATGAATCAGTCCACAGAAAACAGGTGCTTTTATCCAACATAGTTTTTAGTCGATTATTCTTGCTACATCTTTAGCAAAATAGGTAAGTATAAGATCTGCTCCAGCCCTCTTTATACCAGTCAAAGATTCCATAATCACCCTATCTTTATCAATCCATCCATTCTTAGCAGCAGCCATAATCATGGAATATTCCCCACTTACATTATATGCCGCAATAGGCAGGTCATAACGATCCCTCAATTCACGTACTATATCCAGATATGGTAGAGCAGGTTTTACCATCAGGATATCAGCCCCCTCTTCGATATCATATCTGGCTTCTCTTAAGGCCTCAAGTCTGTTTGCAGGATCCATTTGATAGGATCTTCTATCACCAAATTGGGGTGTACTCTCTGCAGCATCCCTAAAAGGCCCATAGAAGGCGGAAGCATACTTTACAGCATAACTCATGATCGGTATATTACTAAATCCATTGTCATCCAATATATCTCTAATCGCTGCAACCCTTCCATCCATCATATCACTTGGGGCGACCATATCTGCACCTGCTTTAGCATGGGATAAAGCCTCCATGGCCAGATACTTCAAAGTCTCATCATTATCCACATCGCCATCTTTAATTATACCGCAATGTCCATGGGATGTATACTCACACATACAGACATCAGTGATTACATATAGATTTGTATTTTGCTTAATAGCTTTTATGGCTTTTTGAATTACACCATTGTCATTATAAGCTTCACTACCCCACTCATCTTTACGAGCTGGTATCCCAAAAAGTATCACTGACAGTATACCTAATTTTTCCAACTCGATACATTCTTTGACCACATAATCGATACTCATCTGATAAATACCAGGCATGGAAGCAATCTCTTTTTTTACCCCTTCACCTTCGGCAATGAACAAGGGAAATATGAGATCGTCCAAAGAGAGCTTAGTTTCCCTAACCATTCTTCTGACCGTTTCATTTCTTCTCAGACGTCTTCCCCTATCGATGGGATATGCCATATATACCTCCAGAAACAGTTTAAGTCCATCAAAAAGATAATGTATTTCCGACTAATTGTCAATTTTTAGTTGACAAAAAAAATCACTTCTGTTAGTAAATATATCCCCATAAAAAGCCTGGGTGGTGGAACTGGTAGACACGCAGGACTAAGGATCCTGTGGGGTAACACCTGTGGGGGTTCGAGTCCCCCCTCAGGCACTCACCTTTTGTAAGCTTTTTTTAGATAGCAAATTTTTACTACTTATTCCATAGCTCCGTTCTTACAAAGGCAATGAACTGGTGCAGAGTTTTAAGACCAACAAGGCTATGGGGTTCAAAATATTTGAATGTCTTAGCGATATCAGCCAGTATCTCCAATTGCACCTGAGTATCCTGTTTTGGGGTAAGAATCAAAAAGATCAGATGGGCAGCATCTCCATCCCTACTGCCGAAATCTATACCTATTTCAGAGATACCAACAGCTATTATAGGTTTTTTAATACCTTCTACACGGGCATGGGGTATTGCAACACCGTTGCCTATCCCTGTGGGCATGAGCGATTCCCTTTCAAGCACTAAATTTTTTATCGTTTCATAGTCAAGCTTATGCAAGTCACAGATAGATTTTGTTAATTCTTCAATAGCCTCTTTATCAGTTTTGGCATGGATGTTAGGGATATACAGCTTTTCGGATAGATAATCATAAAATTTGTAATGATATCTCGTTGGAAGTATAAGCCTTAAGACAATAGGTGAAAATAAAACGATTAATAAAACAGACAAAATATAAGAAGCCAAAACCTTCTCATTGACAAAATGTAGAGAAAATAGGATAGACATGAATATTATATCGGTCGCTCCCCAGATTGACAAACCGTAACCGTAAGCAATACTCTCTCTCTTCGAGCCATTTATTTTATAATGGGGGAAAAAGCCAGCCAAAAACGATACCAAAAACCCCAAGAAAATAAATAGAAAAGTTAGTCTTAAATCGATATTTTTAAAAAAATTCAGGTATAAACCAAGCGAACCAAAGTATATCGGAGCAAAAAAGGCATTCACTATACCCTCTATCTTAGCCTGAATCTTATCCCTAAAATGCATGGAATCGCTTATAATAAGTCCAGATAAAAAAGCCCCCACTATGGCATGTGCCCCTAAAGATTCTGTAATAGTAGCAAACAGAAAACACAGTGAAAAAACAAAAGCAATAACCCCATCAGGCCAACTAAATTTTGACTGTATAATTGGTAACATTTTATCCACATAGCGTCTTATAACGGTAAGTATTAAAACAACAAAAAAAACTGTAATAACGATCTTAAGTACTATTCCAAACAAACCAGAAGACTGGGACTTCCTCGAGATGATCATAACAACAGAAAACCCAAGCCAAATCATGACATCTATAAACATTGCTGTCCCCACCAAGGACATGCCAAGATCCGATCGATAGATATTGAGTTCAGATAAAATTCTCACCAAAACTGGTAGAGCTGTAATGGAAATAGCAAAACCCATTGATAAGATGAAGAGATCCCTATCAATATTATTAAAGTTTAAGTTGATTAAAAAGCCAAAAACGACATAAGAAACTAAAATAGCAAAGAAGATTTTTAGGGGAGCAGCTATAACTATCACCTTCTGTTTTAGGATAGACCTCATATCCGATTCCATCCCAGCAATCAAAAGTAGCATAATCACGGAAATACTGTTGAAAAGACTTAAAAATTCTTTAAAACCTTTTTCATTAAATGTGAGATTGTAATAATCCGGGAAAAAATACCCAAAAACCGATTGCCCCAAAAGAATACCAGCAGAGATTTCCCCCAAAAGGGAACTCTTAAAGAGCTTTTTTGTGATTTCACCCAAAAACTTAGAACATATCAAAATGAGGGAAATAGACAAAAGTATAATTGTAAGATTATGTCCCATTGGCTACCATCAACAAGCTATTTCTCTTTAGCAATATACACACCGTTCCAACTATTTTTTTCTATGTTTAGAGCTATAAGCTCTTCACATCTTTTGTTATAATACTCGGACAACCCATCGTTGTACTTTTCGTACAATCGACCAAACTCCTCCTTAGCTGTCCTAAATTCAGCATCCAGGTATAAACTATATGCTAACTCAAACTCTTTGACAAGAGCTAAATTATCTTCATTTTTTTCCATAAGCTCAAATATAGATATGGGCTCCGTTTTCCCCTTTACCACCACTTTATCCACAATTCTGAACAAAAAAGGCTCTGTTGTTTTTGATTTAGTGGATTCACTGACTATAATATGTGTTTTGTAATACTTATTAAGCCCCTCAAGTCGGGAAGCAAGGTTTACACTATCACCAATTGCTGTATAGTCGAATCTTATATCAGATCCAATGTTACCAACAGTTGCTTCCCCAGTGTTTATCCCTATACCTATCTTCACAGGAGGTAAACCCTCCGCTTGAAACCTTTGGCTTAGTTCCTCCACCTTTCTATACATAAGTAGAGCAGATCTACAAGCTCTGTCTGGATGATGATCAATATCCACCGGAGCATTGAATATAGCCATAATAGCATCACCTATATACTTATCCAGAAGCCCACCATTTTCTATGATAATCCTTGTAAGAGGTGTGTTGAGTTGGTTAAGCATATACACTACCTGTTCAGAACTCAGCTTTTCTGATAATGTAGTAAAACCCCTTATATCTGTAAAAATAATTGTTACCTCTCTGTTTTCTCCACCGAGCTTTAACCGGTCGGGATCTTTGAGCATCAGTTCTACTACTTCTGGAGATACATAGGTAGAAAAAGCCTTCTTAATCTGCAGCGATTTTTGATCTGTTATAAAAAATAGCAATGCCTCAGTGGCTACAGCCACCAAAACAAAAGCGAAAAGATGATAAAACTCGTTTAACCATATCTTATTTAATATAAAAACTGTATTTGAAAACCCAAGTATCAACAAGGAGATAATGATATAAAGAAATATCCTATGACCTAATCTTGTAATAAAAGATATACCAAAACCTACGATGGGCAGTAAAATGATTATAGCTATATCCAACAGTGGTTTATCCACCAAAAAATCATTTTTCAAAATATTTGAAACAAGTGTATAGTGAAGCGATACCCCCGGTGTCACTGGATCTATTGGTGTTGGTCTCAAGTCGAAGACACCCACCTCAGTGATACCAACAATGACGATCTTGTCTTTGAAAAAAGAAGATGGTAGCTTTCCCGTTATAACATCATACGCAGAAACATAGGACACATTATCATAATAGTTAAGCCGAACATAATTCATCCCCTTTAAGCGTACATCCCCCATAGCAAACTCTTTAAATCCATTATCATCAAGCACAACCTCTATATCTTTGCCGGTATAAAACCTCAACAGTTGAAAACCCATACTTGGAAACAAAACACCTCTACTAATATAACCTAAGGGATAATTTCTATAAAGCCCATCCACATCCGGCTCAATGGAGAAAAAAGCACTTGCCATACCTGCTTTACTTATTTCCGGGATATTGGCTTCAATATATTGAAACTCCCTTATCTTGGTTGAGCTCGATTCCATCTTCACCCGGAAGATGGAAAATTCGGATAGAACATTAAATATATCTTCCTCCACATTCTCAGTTGCTTTATCCCTAAAGAAGAAGCCTAATATAACATTGCCATTTTTTGATATCGTTTCAGCTAAAATTTTATCACTTTCAGCATTTGATGGCTCAGAAAAAACGATATCAAGCCCTACTACATTTGCTTGAACTAAATTCTCTATCATCTTAGCAATCAATCTTCTATCCCACGGCCAACGCCCCAATTTATTTATACTTAGCTCATCCACATCGACTATCACAACCCTCTGATCAGGTTTATGATCAATACCAAGGGCCGTTCTGATTTTAAACTTTGAATCATTAACGGTATTCGAAACCTTTTCAACAAGCTGAAACTTCATTTTGAATAAAATTAGTACAAAAAGAACAACAGATACAACTACGATAACCCTGAACCAAACATATCTTTTCATCTATACCCCCTTAGGGATAAAACTCAAACTAACTTTAAAATTTCCAGATATAACATGAGGGGTGGCATCTGAAGCTTTTCTGCATTAAGCTTTATATCTTCCCACTCTGGCAAACATCTATCAACACCACCACCAGTAATCCTCTTGACCCGAAACTCATGCCCCTTATAATCTATCTTAAAGCTCTCTTTTTTAAGCTCATACCTACCTAATGGATAAAATCTTATACCTCCCGTAGTTGTATGCCGAAAAACTATATGTACGATTTCATCCTTTCTGCTCTCATCCAACAGTATGGACAACTTATATGCAGGTCTGTTTTTCTTCATAAAAATCGGTGTATAAAACACATCCAAAGCCCCCTTTTCAAAAAGGGTATCAAAAAGACCACCCAAAAACTCTGAAGAGATATCATCAAGATTCGTCTCGAACATATATAAATTATCTGCACTGATCCCCACATCAAACCCAATTAACCTTAGTATGTTGGGATGATTGACAAACCTCTTACTACCTGCAGAGTAAAAGATATCCCTTATCTCCCCCCTAAAAGAGTATGTAGTCTCCTTTGCATAATAGCGTATAATTGCAGCTCCCGTGGGAGTTGTTAACTCCGACTTTATATCCAACCGTTCAAAAGGAAAACCCCTCAAGATCTCAAGAGTAGCTGGTGCAGGTACCGGGATAAAACCATGAGCCGTACTTACAGTCCCAAAACCACATCTTGCAGGTGATGAATATATCTTTTCAGGTTTTATTTTATTTATTAAGTAGGCACATCCCACCACATCCACAATGGAATCTACCCCACCTACCTCATGGAAATGCACCTCATCAATATTACTACCATGAATTTTAGCCTCTGCCTCTGCAATTATTTTGAATATAGAAATGGCATCCTCTTTTACACATTCATCTAAGGATGAGTTTTCTATCTTCCTTCTTATATAGCGAAAATCCCTGTGAATATGGGGCTCTTTCTGTATATCTAAGTTTAGTACTGCTGCCTTTATACCATGTACATGATCAAACGATAAAGAGATCTTAATATCCACTGAAAACAAAGAGGAGACAACTGATGACAACTCTTCAAAACATGGAACCTTTTGAAGCAGAGCTGCCAGAGCCATATCCCCTGATATACCGGAAACCATATCAAAATATAAATTTCCCATAGGCTATTTTAACCGATAAAATCTTTCTTGTCAAACATACAAGCGGAGCAAAAAAACCACTTTGAGAATTTCTATTTTTTATATATAATGCAGAAAGAGGTTATTATTATGCGAAAAAGCATTGTTTTTCTAACTGCTATAATTGCTCTTATGTTTATATTCTTTATCAATCAAATGCTCTATAAAAATACAGAGCTTAACAGCAGCGAAATAAACTATCTAAAAAGCAAAAAAGAAATTGTTTTCATCAGTCAAAACAACTATCAACCCTTTGAATTTTTATCAAACAACTTACAATCATCAGGTATGATGATAGATCTGATCAGATGGATCAGTACCGAATTTGGTTTTGAACCTGTTTTTAAAAATACCACTTTTGCAAATGCCCAGGATATGGTGCTTAAGGGTGAAGCTGATGTATTGACAAGCTTTTTTTACAGTACCGAAAGGGACAAAATATTTGATTTCACTAAGCCTGTCTTCAAAATTCCAGCTTCCATATTCGTAAGACCAAATAACACCAGTATAAAAAGTATTGACGATCTGAACAACAAAAAAGTGGCAATACAAAAAGGTGATTATGCTATAAGTTATATCAAATCAAAAAATATAAACATTGACCTTGTGACAACAGAAGATTTCCATGCAGCAACGAATAGGTTAATAAAAGGTGACGTTGATGCAGTAATAGGTGACGAACAGATCATCTTTTTTTATCTAAACAAATTTGATTTAACATCCGAAGTAAAAACTGTAGGTCAACCCCTGTATACAGGTCTTAACTGTATGGCCACAAAAGAGGGCAACAAGATTTTAATCTCCATACTGAATAAAGGGATCCTAAAAGCCCAAAAAGCTGGTGTTTTGGATTCTATAAATAAAAAATGGTTTGGCATCTATCCCGACAATACTTATAAAAAGGCCTTATCTTTTTTTATAGTCTTTCTAATTATTCTCTTTATTTTGTTAATCATACTCTGGTTTTGGAACATTATACTTAATAAGAAGGTTAAAGAAAAAACAACCCACCTCACAGAGATCAACCAAAGCCTGCAACAGTCAAATAACAAGCTCAACGCTATTTTTCAAGCCTCTCCAGATGGCATAGGGATATGCTCTCTGGAAGGGGAGCTTCTTTTTATATCGGACAATTTTGCCAAAATGTATCATATACCGGTTGAAGAAAAGGAGTTCTATTTGGGTAAAAGTGTGTTTAGTTTTTTAGACCCATTATATGTAAACAGTGCAAAAGAGCATTTTCAACAACTGCTCAAAGGAGAAAAAAAAGAAAAATTGTCAGAATACTTAGCAATAAACAAACAGAATCAACGATTCTGGATAGAAGTAAGTTCATCAGTAATCTATGGTAAAAACAATAAACCAGAAAATATTATTTTCATCGTAAGGGATATCACAGAAAGAAAAAAATTAGAGCAGGAATTGATGGAGTATTATACCCGCATAGAACAAAATAAGGCTCAAGCTGAAGAACTAAAAGAAAAAGCTGAAAAAGCAAACAAAGCCAAAAGCGATTTCCTTGCCATAATAAGCCATGAGCTAAGAACACCCCTTAACGCTCTACTCGGCTATCTCGAACTGTTAAGCTTTAATCCCAATAAACTTAACGAATATTTACCGATAATGATCTCATCCGGTGAATTACTAAAAACACTAATAAACGATATAAGTGACCTCAACAAAATAGAACAAGGTAGATTCGAACTTATTGAAAAAAGGTTTAATCTCAGTGAACTGCAAAAAGATATCATCTACAACTCAAAATTAAGTAACGAAAGTAAAAACTATGATATATCTTTTGACATAGATCCAATGGATATAAATGTTGTGGGAGACAATTTGAGACTCAAACAGGTAATGTTAAACATAATCAATAATGCAAAAAAATATACTACAAATGGCAGCATAAAAGTTTGCTTTAAAAAATTATACGAAGATCATGGGAAAATAAGATTTCTCTTTTCCGTGGAAGATACAGGTATTGGCATAAAAGAAGAGAACCTACAAAGGATCTTTTTACCTTTTCAGAGGATTAACGATGATAAAAACCAAAAAAAGCATGGCTCTGGCATTGGCCTTTATATCTCAAAAACTATTATAGAAATGATGGGTAGTACGATAGAGGTAAAAAGTGAATACGGAAAAGGGTCCACATTTTATTTCGAACTGGAATTGCACAAAGCTACCCCCGAAATGTTTATAAACGAGGAGACCAATTATGACTTTTCAAAGCTCAAGGCTTTGATTGTGGAAGACAATACAGTAAATGCATTAATAGCTCAAGAGATGCTTAGAAAACTCAATATCCAATCATCTATCGCGACAAATGGCAAACAGGCCATTGAGATGCTAAAGCAAGAATCATTCGATTTTGTATTGATGGATATTCAAATGCCAGAAATGGATGGATTAGAAACCACGAGAAAAATAAGGGAGATGGGTTTGGATACAAAAATATATGCGATGTCAGCAAATGTTTATCAGAAGGATTTTGACGAAGCGTTAGCAAGTGGTATGAACGACTTCTGCCCAAAACCCATTTCATTGGAGATGTTAAAAAAACTTCTCATAAAACACTTCCCCGTCATCACCTGATATTTTTCAAAACATTTTCTATATCTACCACAGAATACCCCTCCGAAAAACATCCTAAACCGGCATCACAGTTAAAATAACTTAATTTCTCTATGAGTTTATCAGCGGTGATATCATCTATAAACTCTAAAGCAAGTATCCTTTCTAAAATATAATCGGGTAGGCCTCCTGTTTTGTTTTGCATTTTTGCAAGAGTTTTAACCTCTTCTAATCTATTCACCATTGCCTCCTATGATAAAAATATCTAAAAAAAGTAAGCTTTTAATCAGCCTTTAATCAGCCTTTAATCACTCACTTAAACATATTATAATATTTTTAAAATAAATTAAACTATTGACTTTGCAATAAATTTCTTTATAAATTAATTTATGGTAAATCGGATTAAGCAAAAGTCTTACATCATTTCGGTAGCAAGCGGTAAAGGTGGCGTTGGTAAGAGTAACTTTGCCCTTAACTTAGCACTATCATTAGCCAGATTGGGCTACAAGACTTGTCTATTTGATGCCGACTTATCTTTGGGGAATGCTGATATCCTACTGGGCTCCAAACCCTCCTATACAATAGAACACCTACTTTCCGATGAAATCTCCTTAAGTGATATCATCTTTACCTCTGAAAAATATCCCAATTTCTACCTCATACCAGCAGGCAACGGTGTAGCTAGACTTGCAACACTTTCCAAAAAAGATAGGATTAAAATTTTTCAAAAACTAACTGAATTCAGAGAAAACGTTGATTTTCTCATTATAGATTGTGCAGCTGGTGCATCAAACGATGTCCTTCAATTTGTCAAACTTGCAGATATCATGGTACTTATGATCATTCCAGAAGTAACTTCCATTAAAGATGCCTATGGACTTTTAAAAATACTAAAAAGCAAAAATATTATTAAAAATACTCAGGTAGTTATCAATAGAGCTCAGAATAAGACCCAGGTAAACAACATATTTTCAAAATTTAAAGAAGCGGTTAATAATTTTTTAAATTTAGAGATCTCTCTTCTAGGGCCTGTTCCAGAGGAGCCTTTGGTAAGAGAAGCCGTCAACAGACAAACCCCTGTCGTAAACCTTGCCCCCAATGGCGTTACAGCAAGGATATTCACTGAGTTTGCAAAAAATTTTATAAACAGTAAAAAACCCAACATGGATATCATAGAGTTTTTTAGTGAGATATTTACCTCAGAAGAAGGAAATGGTGAAATAGATGGGAGCAAAGAATACTCAGATATTAGGCAGGAAACAGATACCAGTCAAAACCAGCCAAAAGCTGTAGAGCTAACAAGTAACGAAACGTTTTTCATAGCTAATATTGAAAAATCTATCCAGAACCTATCCAAAGAGTTAGGGCAATTAAACAAAATCTTCAATATTTATGCCCGTAAGCATTATATCCAAAAGGAAGAAAAGATATATTTTAACAACTTTGAAGTGGGGCAAGATCTCATTTTTGTTTACAAAGAAGATAGGTTTTTTTCCACAAAGATCATCGGCTGGGATCTCGGCAAATATATCCTCATTGAAGCAACTCCCCCAGTTATAGAGATGCTAAGCCAAAACAAAGAGTGTAAAATAAGATACATGTACAGAGATAAACTGGTGGAGTTTACCACCAGAGCTATTCAGCTAATAACAGAATTTAGCGATATCATAAAGATTTCATATCCAAAAAATTACAAAGAATACAGCCTTAGAAACAACAAACGCTATCCGGTCAACAGAGAGTGTAAAATCTACATCAACGACTTACCACCATTTTCTGGTACAGTACTTGATATAAGCTTAAATGGACTTTTACTCTCTTCCACCAAACCATTGGAGATAGGCTCCTTTATAAGACTCAATTTCATTTTACCCAATGGAAAAAAGATCGACAGCCTTGTGGGTATGGTAAAAAATCTCAGAGATGCAAACAACTACGGCATATTTATACAAGAGCTCTCTCCAACAACTATAAAGTATATCTCTGAATACATAGAGCTTTATGATCAGCTTTTAGGGGAAGAAACAAAAACCACCTCAAAAACAACCCTCACCGGTAATCTCGGTAGTATCAACATTAAAGAACTCATTGATCTAATCGCAAGATCGAAAAAGAACACATTACTTGAAGTTGTTGGCAAAGAGATCTTTGGTAAGGTATATTTTAAGCAAGGGAATATTATCCATGCAGAAACTGAAAATAACAATGGCGTAGAGGCATTCTACGAAATCATGACTATTACCGACGGAGAATTCAATCTCTTTGATTGTAACGACTATGTTAAGCAAACTATTTCTGATACGGTTAACAAACTTTTGGTGGATGCTGAATTTATACAGTCTGCTCCAAATGATAAAAAATAAAGCAATCAAGGAGGAAGCATGAAGAGATTCTTCTGGTTAGTCCCCATTATTACACTATTTATAGCCTGTTCTTCGATTACCGATATTCAGCAGGTATCCATTAATAAAAACGCAAAAATCTATGTATCAACCTTTAAAAACAATACAGAAACCTATCTTGCCGGCGAAAGGGCTTCCAACATAACTAAAACACTACTAAAAGTCAAAGGGTATAATGTTATAAACATATTAGATGAAAAAAATGTTGAAGAGAAATACGATATAGAAAAGATAAAAGCATCGGCAAAAAATGCTGGAGCTGATATTTTAGTCACAGGTGAAGTTAATGAATGGCGCTACAAAACTGGAATCGATGGTGAACCTGCTGTAGGACTATCCATAGCTTTTTTTGACATTAACACTGAAAAAACTATCTATTCAGCAATAGGCGCCAAAACCGGGTGGGGGCATGAATCCATAACAACAATAGCACAAAAGTTAGTCAATGATCTTTTAAAATAATATAAAAATGAAGTTATTTAAAAGATCCTATTTTGATGTTGCAACACTATCCGTTCTATTTGAAATAGTGTTGTTCAGTTTGATATACTTTACCATTGGCTTTTTATATAATAAGTCTGATCCCCTCCTTTTTTCCTCTGAAATAAACTTCCTGCTTATACTACTATCCACAATAACCCTTTTCTATGGCCTAAATAAAGGTCTTATTTTACTTGTTATATTTGCTGGGGTGATGTTTTTATACTACAAACCCTTCCCCTTTATGACATTTGTGGAGAATTTAATTATAGTGCTTATATGTGGAGAATTCCATTTTTTTTATAAAAGAACTATCAGAAGATTAAATGAAGAACATTCATATATTACATCAAAATTTAATCAACTGCGGAACTCTTTTTACCTGTTAAAGCTTTCCCATGATCAACTTGAGAGAAGCTTTCTGCTAAAGCCTGTGAGCATTAGATCTATACTAGACGACATTAAAAGTATGTTAATATGGGATAAGGATGAGGCAGCTAAAAAGCTTGTCAATCTGATTGCAAAAAACTTAGGTGTTGTTCAGGCTGGATTATTTTTAATAGCAAAGGATGAATTAAAACCAACAGTGTTCATAAATGAAGAGTTTAAGCTTAACAAATTTAATATGCTACTTAAAAAAGCTATGGAAGAAAAAAGGGCTACCTTTATCTCCGAAGAGTTTGAAAATCTAAAAAATTATGAATACATAGCCGTAATTCCAGCAATAAACTGTGAAGACACTATAGTGGGGTATCTCATCATAAAGGAGATGAAGTTTTTATCGTATAATAGAGAAAATATGTTAACGATCTCCATAATAATGTCTATCTTTGCAGACTTTTTAACACAAAATGAGGTTTTGGATAAACTGAATGCGGTTTCAGAGGTACTAATTTTTGAACCTGAATTTAATTATGAACTGATCAAGCTGTATTCACTTAAAGAAAAGTTTGATATAACTAGTACTTATGTGATTTTCAGATATACCCCTGATCTTCAAATCAATAAAAATAGACTTTTTGACTTTATAAGAAATAGCATAAGAACAGTGGATTTAGTTTACGAACTTCAAAACTCCATCGTAGTTCTGTTGCCACTTATATCTTTAGACGGTGCCAAATCATTTCAAAGCAGAATCAACAATCTTATAAGAAATAAACTGAATTTTGATCCGGATAAGATTGATGAACGTATCATCGTTTTCAGTGATTATAATACCGATATTCAGATAATAAAAGAATATGCAAATTAAGTTTTTGTATTACTCCATATTAGCTGAAGGGTTAGCATTGGGAACATTAATAATAAACAACATCTATGGCTATCTTCTGTTTTATCTCATCCATACTATAGCAAGTCTTCTTATTTCATTGTTTCTACACCAATTTCTTCCGCCCCATTTTAGGACTAAAAGAAATCATTTTATAATCACCACAACCCTTATTATATCAGCAACATTTATAATAGGCTTTATCTCATCAATCGTTGTTTATTTGTATGTTATGCGAAAGCAAAAGGATCAAGAATTAATCCCTATGATCCAGATATCCCATAAAGATTATGACGACTTTCCAAACATAAAAAGGAACTTTGGGGAGGCTTCAGCAACAAAACTTGATGGCCCCAAAAACTATAAAATAAAACTATTATCCATGATTTCAGAATTCAAAACCAGAGACACATTAGCAGTAGTACAAAAAGGGGTCAGTGAGGAGGATGATGAAGTAAGACTAACAAGCTTTAGCATTATAAACAGATTCACATCCCAGATAAACAATATAATAAAAATAAAGTTAGATGAATACGAAAAATCCACCGACGAACTTAAAAAGGCTGAAATCGCTGTGGAACTTGCCAAAAACTATTGGGAGCTTATCTACTATGGGCTCTCCGACAAAGAGCTCGAAAAATATATCCTATTTATGATAGAAAAATACACTTTTTTCGCCATAAACATCAATCCAGACGATCCAGAGATAAGTTTTCTAAAAGGGAAATTACACCTGTACAAATATGAGCTCAGTAGCGCAGAAGAAAGCTTTTTAAATGCAATCAATAAAGGTTTAGAAGGTGAAAAAGTCTACCCTTACCTTGCTGAAGTCTATTTTTATAAAAAAGATTTTAAAAAGGTAAAAGAGCTAATAATGGAAATAGCTATTTTAGAACGATTGGATCCCAGACTGTTTACCATAATGAAGATGTGGACCCAGACATGAACCCCTTTAAAAAGTCTGATCATGTAGATATAGTAATATTAGCAGAGGGCACTTTCCCATACATAAAAGGTGGTGTATCTTCGTGGATATACCAGTTGATTACCGGATTGCCAGAGTTCAAATTTGGTATAATCTTTATTGGGAGTAGACCGGAAGACTACAAAGATATATCTTATTCAATACCTGAAAATCTCGTTTACTTTGAGAAATGCTATCTCTTTGATATATCTTCCTACCCTAAAGCAAGGAAAATAAAGGGGAGAAAGTCTGAATTGAAATTGATCAACGAACTCCATAACTTCTTTTTATCAAGAAGTGGAGAACTATCGGATGAAACCAAAAACCTCCATTTCTATAACAAAACGATCACAGAAGAGAAATTCTTATATAATAAGTTATTTTTTAATAGGATGGTTGAGCAATACCTCAAAAAATGCCCAGATTTTCCGTTCATAGATTATATCTGGACAATAAGAAACTCCCATTCTGCCCTGTGGAAATTGACAAAGGCAGGTTTGAATCTCCCCAGAGTACATCTTTTTCATAGTCCATCAACAGGCTATGCAGGTTTTTTAGGTGGAATGTTAAAGTTTACTTACAGATCTCCCTATATACTGACAGAGCATGGTATCTATACACGGGAAAGGAAAATAGACCTATTAACTGCCGATTGGTTAAAATACCACAAACCAAATCTACTAAGGGAGGTTACTGAAGAAAACTACCTTAAAAATATATGGATAAATTTCTTTCAGGGATTAAGCTATTTTTCCTACTATGCAGCAGATAAGATCCTCTCCCTCTATTATGGAGCCAGGGATGTACAACTGGAGTATGGAGCAGATATAGCTAAAACTGCTGTCATCCCAAACGGAGTAGACACTCAACGGTATGAAAAGATATCAAATATCCCAAGGGACAAAAAAATAATTACCCTAATAGGAAGAGTAGTTCCGATAAAGGATATAAAAACCTTTATCAGAAGTATCAGAATCCTTGCTAACATGTTTAACGATGTAGAAGGGTGGATCGTTGGCCCAGAAGATGAGGATGAAGAATACGTAAAAGAATGCAAAGATATGGTAAAAACTCTTTCCCTCGAACAAAATGTTAAATTTTTAGGATTCCAAAAGGTGGACGACATCTTATCAAAAACCAAAATTCTTACTCTAACCTCCATAAGTGAAGGGATGCCTTTGGTGATTTTAGAGGCCTTTGCCTCTGGAGTCCCAGTTGTTGCCACCGATGTTGGATCTTGCAGAGAGTTGATCTATGGTAGTTTAGACGATTATGATAAATCTCTTGGAAGCGCCGGTCATGTGGTAAAGATATCAAACCCCACCGCCTTAGCAGAAGCCTACAAAGATCTTATAACCGATGAAGAAAAATGGCAAAGGTGTAGAGAAGTGGCCCTAAAAAGAGTAAAAAAATATTATTCCCAAGAGCTTTTTTTCGAAAATTATCGAAATATTTATAACGAGTATATAAAGTATGGCAGGCATCGGGTTTGAGCTCAGGAAGATCTTAAAAGAAAACAGTCTTTTATCCCTGTTTAAAGTTTACGGGTATTCTGCTGTTCTATCTTCTGGATCCTGGATAATCTCTATACTAAGTATAATCTTCGTAGGCATAGTTACAGTAAAAATTACAAATAGATACGACGCCATAGTACAGTTCCAGGTAATCGTCACATACCTTGTTGCTTCCAGTCTTATATTCTCAGGTTTCTTTCAGCTTTCTTTTACAAGGTATATTGCCGATAGGCTTTTTGATAAAGATTTCTACAGAGTTCTACCAAACTATTACGGTCTGATTACCTTAACTATCGCTTTAGGTATGATTTTTGGGATCCCACTTTCGTTAATAGTGTTATTTGATCAGACAAACCTGCTTCGGATACTGTTTGTCTCCACCTTTGTAACATTAAGCAGTATTTGGTGTTCTAACAGTCTTCTATTAGGACTTAAGGAATACAAAAAGATCACTTCTTATTTTCTTATAGGCTATTTAATCGTCATTCTGTTATCTTTTTTACTTAGGCACTTTAAATTGGAAGGGTACATGATAGCCTTCCTGATGGGAAATGCCTTTATCTTCTTTGCAATGCTATCTCTTATTGTGAGAAACTACAAATCCGATCGTTTGATCGAATTCGACTTTATCCTCAGCAAAAGACATAAGTTTTACTGGAGCATGGCATTTGCAGGGCTATTTTTTAATTTGGGGATCTGGGCTGATAAATTTATATTCTGGTTCAATAATGAAACAAGTCATAGGGTAATCGGTTTATTGAGGGCTTCCGTTGTTTATGATCTTCCCATTTTTTTAGCATATCTATCCATTATACCGGGTAGTGCAATGTTTTTTTACAGACTTGAAGCAGATTTTGCAGAAAAATATGAAATCCTATACGAATCAATAAGAACAGATGGCACCTATGAACAGGTAATCAAACACAAAGAAGAAATGAATGAAACAATAAAGATATCCATAAAAGAAACAATCATAGTTCAAGGAATATTTAATATTCTCGTTTATGTGTTTTCTGAAAAGATCTTTGAGTTTTTAAATGTCCCATTGACTTATACCCCTCTTCTATTTATAGATATGGTTGGTGTTCAGCTACAACTCTGTCTTATGGTTATACTATCTATACTTTTCTATATGAACAGAAGGAAGGAAACCATCCTTTTGACAGTCTTCTTTTTTCTCCTAAATCTTACATTGAGTCAAATCACCATAAATATGGGTTTTATGTTTTATGGCTATGGTTATGCTATAGCCGGCTTATTGAGCTTTAGTCTCTCATTAATACTGTTAAAAAGGAGCATAGATGATCTTGAATATGAAACCTATTGTCTTATTAATTAGTTTTTTGACGCTTTACAATATTGCCTCTGCTTCAATCTTCGATAATCTTACATGCGGCATAGCCTTTTACTATAAAAAGGAACCCCCAAGACACATGACAGCTCTTTACGATTATATAGTGGTGAATCCAGATCATATAGAAAAGATCGACAAAAAATATATCGCCTATCTCTCCGTAGGGGAGATAAACCCAGTCAGCAATGATTACAATATGATAAAAAAAGACTGGATTATTGGTAAAAACGATCAATGGAAAAGCTATATAACAGACCTGGCAAATCCAGCATACAAAGATTTTCTGATCCAAAAAGCTGCCTCAATCCAGAAAAAGGGGTTTTCTGGGCTATTCCTTGATACCTTAGATAGCTACCAACTGATTATTAAAGATGAAGGACAGAAAAAAATCTTTGAACAGCACCTAACAGAACTCATCATAGAATTGAAAAACCGCTTCCCAGATCTGTATATTTTGATAAATCGTGGATTTGAAATATTAGATACTAAAATGAAAGACTATATAGATGCTGTAGTAGTTGAAAGCTATTTGACATCGTATGATTTCAAACAGAAAAAATATACAGAACAAACAGAAGAGGGCAAACGTTGGCTTGAAAATAAATTTAGCACTATAAAGTCTTTAAACAAACCTATAATCGTCATAGAATACACTGAAGACAAAGCAAAAAAACAAAGAAAGGTCTTAGCGAAAAATCTCTTAGATAAGGGGCTCATCCCATTTGTATCCAATATAGACCTTGATTCTTTTGGCATATCCCTTTGTGAACACTACCCTCGAAAGATCCTAACCATCTATAGCAAAGAGTCCTCAAAGGACACAACCCTAACAAGTGCCCATAGACTCTTTTCAATCCCCCTTGAATATTACGGGTACTATTCGGATTACCTGGATCCCAACGAATCCCCACTTCCAGATAGGATAGTAGACGAATACATTGGGATAATTGTAAAGTTAGAAGATGATAGACTGAATAAAGAAGAGGAATTTTATAAATGGATAAAAAAACAGATAGAAAATGGAATAAAAGTTCTATTTATAAACTATTTTGGTTTTGAAATGAACGAAGACAAGCAGCGCTTTTTAAATCTAAAAATAACGCCAAACACATCCACGGAAAATACTTACACCATAGTATACGCCGATAAAAGCGGAAACTTTGAAACTAAAATAAACACCTACTGGGGAGGGGATCTCTACGAAACAGATGGTAACCCCCTCTTGTTACTAAAGAATGCTAAAAACGAAAAGCATGCCCCCATAGCTATAACTAGTTGGGGAGGATATGCCCTTTCGGAGATGTTATACACCAGTTATCCCGAAGAGATGTGGGTGTTTGATCCATTTAGCTTCATAAAAAATGCTCTAAGGTTGCCAACCATTCCTGCCCCAGATGTTACCACAGAAAACGGAAGAAGAGTCTTTATCTCCCACATCGATGGTGATGGTTTTACTGAAGTAGCCCTTTTCAATAAAAAGAGGTATACAAGTGAAATCATCAGGGATGAAATCATAAAAAAATATAATCTCCCCATTGCAGTATCTATCATTGAGGGTGAAATCTCTGAACAGATCAAAAAATCTACCCTCTTTGAAGAGATAGCTAAGTCCATCTTCCGGTTAGATAATGTGGAGATAGCCAATCATTCCTATTCCCATCCCTTTAAATGGAAGGCGATGGAAAAGTTTGAACAAACTCAAGCATATAATCTAACCATAGATGGGTATAAATTTGATCTCGAAAGGGAGATAAAAGGGAGTACCCAGTATATAAACGAAAAACTTGCCCCAAAGGACAAAAAGACCTCCATATTTTTATGGACAGGAGATTGTAATCCCACCGAAAATGCCATAAAACTAGTCTACGAGAACAATCTACTCAATATGAACGGTGGTGGCTCCATAATGACAAACCTAAGCCCTTACTTATCAAAAAACTTCCCAATAGGTATAAAAAAAGGTGATCTATACCAGATCTACGCCCCAAATCAGAATGAAAATGTATATACTAATCTTTGGACAAGTAACTTTTATGGCTATAAAAATGTGATACAAACATTCAAACTTACAGATACTCCAAAACGAATAAAACCGATAAATGTATATTATCATTTCTATTCAGGTAGTAAACTTTCATCACTAAACGCCTTAAAAGAAGCCTACAATTATGCAACATCCCAAAAAATAACACCCATGTTCCCTTCCCAATACATTAAGCGGGCATTAGATTTTTACTCTACACTGGTAGCAAAAGAGGTCCGATCTGAGTCTTGGATTATAAAAACATCTGGTGATCTTAAAACATTAAAAATCCCAACATCGGAAAATGTAGAACCTATAATAAACAGCTCCTCAGTGGGTTTTTCTGACCATAATGATATGATATATATACACCTATCTAACTCAAACACCCACAGAATACAACTGGGGAAAAATAGCAGACAAACACCCTACCTAAAAGAAGCAAATGGGATAATAACATCTTACAAATATACAAAAACCAAACGTTTTTATCGTATTTCAGGATATACAAATCTTGAAGTTGTTTTGAAAAATGTAATCAACTGTTCCATCAGATCCAACAAGGTTTTCTCCAAAAGCACAAACATGGATGAAACATTACTTAAATTTAACAGCAATGAGGTAGATATTGAGATCGAATGTACCTAAGCCAAAGTCCTTTATAACTTATTATGAAATTGTAGCAATAACTTTTATCTTTGCCTTTGTGTTGTATCTGCTTTTTCCTGGTGATAAAATAAGAACATTAGCTCTACGGGAAACTAAAAATGTTGAATTAGCAACCATCTACCTCAAACAGATCTTAAAAATCTATCCCAACGATATTGAAAACTGGGATAGACTGTTATCCATGTATCTCAAACAAAATGATAAGGAGAGCGCCTACAACCTTATAACAGAAATGGAGCGTTCCCCTAATCAGCATATACACCAAAACGCCATCCTCCTCAAATATAACTTTTTAAAGCAACTTCTCTACAGCACTAACAAGCCTGAATATAAAGAAAGCCTGTTTAATCTGCACACCTCTTTAATAGAAAACTACGCCACAGATAAGGAAAAACTCAAAATCTTTTACAAGGATTACCTACAGATCGGTTATCCCACAATATCCCTAAATTTAGCTGGTATCCTATACAAAGGGTATTTAAGAGAAGACAGATTGCCGGAAGCCAAATTTTGGCTTAATGAGTTCTATAAACAAGCCTTAGCGACTTCTAACAAAGAAGCCATTTTAGAATATTTGATTACTATGGAAAAGATTGAGCCAGAAAACATAGCTATAAAAAATAAGCTTGCCGAAACATATCTAATGATTGGTGAACATAAAAAGGCTGCCGACATCTTTGTCTATCTATCTGAAAAAAATGTTTCATCTAAAAAAGAGTTTATACTAAAATCTGTAAACATCCTCATATCAGTGGGAGAAAAGGAATATGCTGCTACAATTCTAAAGAAAAATGAAACTCTCTTTCTTACTAACAACGAAGACACAAAAAAAATACTTAAACTATACTTAAATATAGGTAGACTCGACTATGCAAGAGAACTTTCCCAGAAGATTATTGGTGGTTAATAGATGAAGAAGCTGATGTACATATTTTTTGTTGCAATCGCTGTTATAATTAATCCCCTTTATGGGTATAATAGCGAAATAAAGAGTATAAGATATAAAACATACACAGATTACACAAGAATAGTTTTAGATCTAACCCACAATACATCTTTTACCCATACATTAAAAACTACAGACCATAACTCTATCAAACATGCAAAAATCACCCTAAATATCCCCACTGCTAAAACTTCAAAAAAAATAAAAAATACCATAATAGATGATTTCAGAGTAAGGAGTATAACACTTGATACACAAAAAGGATACCCCGTTTTCATTATCGAAACAAAAGATATAGATCAATATAAGATATTTAGCCTTACAAACCCCCATAGGATTGTCATCGATCTCTTATCCACCAAAACATTTCTAACAGAAACTGAGAAAAGATCAACATCCCAAGACAACAAAACTGCTAATAAGTCAATACCTAATTTAAAAATCGATAAAACACTCAGCGATGATCTGTTAAACTTAGCTTTTTCCATCTTTTTACAGTCCAACGACCTAAAAAATGCCCATAAAACTGCCAAAATAGCCTTAGAAAAAAAGCCTAACAGTCTTTACTGGCATGAACAATTCGCAAAGGTTTCCCTATGGTTAGGTTTAATAGATGATGCCCATTCATCGATGTTATTCATTTTTAAAAACAAAAAAACCCATGATCCCCAGTTTATCAAAAATCTAAGGAGCACAGCCTTTAACGTTGGTGATTACAAGACTATAACAGACCTTATAAAAAACGACATACTCAATGGTGATCTGTCGAAGATCGATGAGTATGTCTATATAGAAACAGAGATAATGGGAAATATAGAAACTGTGCTCAATTTTTTACACAATCTAACAACGGGTGATAATCCAAATTTAAGAATCAAAGCTTATAAAGAGATAATAAAACTATATTACCACCTAAACGACATCCCAAATACAAAACGCTTTTTTGATGAATATGTCTCCCACTATAATATAGACCCTGAAATATCCCTGATCGGATCTACAATCTATTTTACTATCAGACAATATGATCGATCCCTCGATATACTAAAAAAGGCCTACTCCTATGCCACAGATAATGATACAGATTACTTAGAACAACTAAGCGACATGTCGGAGTTTTTAAAAGATACTAAAACTGCCCTTAAAGCCTCTTTAAGATTATACAACATAAAAAAACATAGAGAGGTAGATACCCAGAGGATTATATCTTATACCGATGATCTAAATCTGAAAAAAAGCCTCCTTCTTGAATCTTGGACAAAATATAAATTGCCTTTTTACGCCTACAATTATCTGTATCTGCTGATGAAAATGAATCTTCAAAAGGAAGCCTTTGATTTCCTTGAAAGATATCGAAATGAACCATCCCTATACAATGATATCCCTTTTCTGCTGTTAACCATAAACCTTTACAACAACACCAAACGATATGGTGATGTCAAAAAAACCTACTTAAGGCTTCTAACTTTATCCGATTCCCCAGCTATAAAGGAGGCCTTTATCTGGAGTCTCATCGATAACAAAGATAAAGATGCAGAACAATATATTCGACTCTTCAGACAAGAAACTGAAACCTTTTATACACTTAACTTAGCATACTCAGCATATTTTGCTTCTATACAGAAATACAATAAGGCACTATATCATCTTTCAAAATATATGAGATTTAAAGGGGATACCCCTGAGCTATTATCCCTATATGCTGATATACTTCAATCTTCTGGTAGAGTTGAAGAAGCTGAGAATATAAGGTTTAAGGCCTATACCCTTTTTATGAAACTATCAAAAACCATTCCCGAGTTCCTGCTTGAAAAAGAAAAGATAGTCGTCTATCTTAAGCTATCCCTTTATTACAAAACACCAGAAGAGTTTAAAGCTCTTCTTGAAAAATACGAAAGCTATCTAACAACGGAAGAGAAAAAAGATATCCATCTACTTTATATGCTCAAAAATAATAAACAGGAACATGCCCGGTACCTAATAGAGCGTTTCAAGTATGCACAACCTTGGATGTTATTAAACATAGCCCTTGTCTATGATGATAGGGATACTATTCAAAACCTTTTGTACAAACATATATCCCATCTCCCAACAAGGGACAGAGTCGAAGCCGCAAGAAGAATAGGGGATATTATGACTGCAACCCAGTTAGCCTTCGATGGATTGGAAGAGGAATTTGAAAACTACGGCTCAGTCAACCACGAATATAGATCTGTAGATTCTGAGCTCTATAAACAGTACAGAGATCTTATAAGCGAGTATCAAAACTTTCTCACTTTAGAAACAACTTTTGGCACTAAGGGGAGTATCGATTTTCTCAACAACACTTTAGGCATTAAGCAACATCTATGGAAAACCTTTTACACCCAACTAAAAATCAGCTCAACAACTATTAATCCCAATAGCAACAACATAACCAATCCCCCCAACAACCTAACTTCAATACAAATCGATCTCTACAAACAGCTCAATGAAAGAACAAAGCTGAGTCTAACATTAGGTTATAACGAATTTATGAAGGCGTTTTACAGTACCAGTATAGGTCTGGATCACTATCTTTTAAATAAGACAAGCATAGGCCTAAGCTTAAAACATCATATCCCCACAGATGAAACCACCTATATGTCTATAGGTGCCATGAAAGACGAAGTAAAAATAGACCTAAGACATCATCTCAGCCAAAAACAAACTATATATACCAGTTTTGGATTCAGTAAATTCTACGCCCAGGATAAAAATGATCTTGGTGCTTCAAAAAATCTATATGCAGAGTATAGTTTTAAATTAAGGGAAGGCTATCCAGATATACTTTGGCGCAGCTTTCTCTCCTATGGTAGTTATAGCCAAAAGGATTGTACTAACTGTATAATAAACAAACTCTCACCCTATAACAATACTAAATTCTTACCGGATGATTTTCAGGAAATAGGTATAGGGGTTATCATCGGTGATATAAACAGATATGGATACACCAGAGTCTTTAGACCCTTTGCATCGGCTACCTTGTCCTACAGCAGCCAAACAGATCTCAATTATGGACTAAGTTTAGGGATCGGTGGTAGTTTATTTAATCAAGATCATCTAAGTATATCAATTGGCTACGGTACAAACAGCAAGAATAGCAAGGATGTAACCCGAGAAATAAAAATGATATACAGACTATGGTACTAAACAATAACTCCATCAGCAATCCTGATAACCCTCTTAGAATAGGATGAGATAACAGGATCATGCGTTACTAACACAATAGTTTTACCCTCTTCATTCAATTGTACTAAAAACTCCATAATACTCTTTGCCGTTTCACTGTCCAACTGACCTGTAGGTTCGTCCGCTAAGATAACTTCAGGATCATTTATCAGCGCCCTTGCTATTGCAACCCTTTGTTGCTGTCCTCCTGAAAGCTGATCCGGCTTATTGTTCCTCTTATCGTAAAGACCAAGTCTGTTTAACAACTCTTTGCCTTTTTCCATATATCTATTTAGATCCTTACCAGAATAATACACCGGTAGCAACACATTCTCCAAAACAGTAGAATAGGGGATCAAATAAAAGCTCTGAAATACAAACCCCACAAATCTATTTCTTAGTTTAGAAAGAGTATCATCATCCGATTTGGAGATATCCTTACTATCCAGATAATAGCTACCGGATGTGGGGGTGTCAAGCATACCTATAATATTCATAAGTGTTGTTTTACCCGAACCAGACTGCCCCATCAAAGAGACAAACTCCCCCTTATCTATCTCAAGGGATATACCTTTTAATACCTTTACAACGTTTCCCCCTACAACATAATCTTTGCAGATATCAACCAATTTTATAAGGCTCATTATCTCGTTGCTCTTTTTACATTGGGTTGTTTCTTCTTGGCAAAATCTGGTGGAAGTATGATCTTTACAGCAACCTCATCCCCCTCTTTCAAACCTGACAATACCTCTGTTCTCTCCTCACCCCTTACCCCAACTTTTATGGAGACCCTATCAACCTTGTTCTCCTCTTTGGATATAACCCTGTAAACAACCTGCTCCCCTGACTCAAATTTGATGGCACCATTCTTGACAGTAAGAACATCCTTTTTCTCAGAGGCTTTTATCTTAACATGTGTGGTCATCTCTGGTCTAAGCAGTTTTGCATCCTCTTTACTGATGGGGACAATCCCCAAGTAGTATACAATACTATCTTTAACAACAGGTTCATAGTAAATTTTGGCTAACCTACCCAAAAACTTTCTGTCACCGTAAGTATCCACAGTGTATTCCACCTCATCACCAATCTTTACTTTTCCTATGTCAGTTTCATCTATGTATATCCACATCTCCAACATATCTGGATTAAAAACAGTAATAAGATTTGCCACCTGTAGCCCAGCTACGATTGTTTCACCTTCATCTGCATTCACCTGGGAAACAATCCCATCTATTGGGGAATAGATCCTGGTATAGCTCAACCTCACCTCTGCTTCCTTTAGGTTATTTTTTTCCCTGTCGAGCTTTATTTTTTGAGCATCTTTAGTTAGTCTATGTTCTTTGATGAGTTTATCAAGAGCAATCTCAGCATTTTTAAAGTTGTTGTATGCTACCTCCAACTCAGTCTTCTGACTATCCAGCATCTCAAGTGTGGAAAAACCCTTATCAAAAAGTAATTTTTCCCTTTCATATTTACCCTTTGCTAAAAGATACTTAGCCTTTGTGTTTTCCAATTCCTTTTCGAAACTGCTTTTCTTAATAGGAAAAAGCTCATCCTCCTGCTTAATCTCCTGTTCGATAGATCTTATATTATTTTTTATCTGCTCGATCTGGGCAATAAGCTCTCTATCATCGATCATAGCCACAAGCTCCCCCTTCTTAACCCTGTCCCCCACCTTGACCTTCAACATACGAATGGTTCCTGTCGCTCTTGCTCCTACACTAATCTGTGCTCCCACCTGGGCTTTGATAATCCCTGTTTGCTGAAGATATCCACTGACATTCCCCCTTTTTACTATATCTGTGTCTATAATCTTGACCGTTTGTTTTTTCCCTTTATAAATATAAACACCAAAACCTACTGCTATAAGAGCTATAGTAAGGATAAAAACAATGACCTTTTTCATTCGATCGCCCCTGTGAGATATTGTATGTTAAGATACATCTGTGTCATAGCATTTAGATTATTCACCAAATCTATTTTTGCAGACACAAGTTCGTCTTTTGCCTTCAAAAGCTCCATAATTGTTGCTCTACCTAATTCGTATGCTTCACTGGTTAGTCTATAGTTTTCCTCAGCCACCTCTATAAGTTTTATCAGATACGTAACCATCTCCTTTGAAGAGGCAACCTTGTTTTGTGCCAATACCAGATCTTTTTTTGCTTCGTTCAAGTACTTGCGCTTTTCATCCAAAATGTTATAATAATTGAGTTTCTGTTTTTTATAGCTATTCTTGTCCTTAAAACCATCAAAAAGATTCCAAGTAAGGGATATACCAAGGGAGGCAGTATTCGCATTCGTCTCTACTGAGCCCCTTTTGTAGTAATTATGTGATATAGTACCAAATAGATCCAAAGATGGATAAAAAGTTGCTTTACTCTGCTCCAACTGTTTTAAAGCCATATCTGATCTAATCTGATAATTCTTCAGTTCCGGGTTTGTTTGCTCTAACCGTTGCAAGTAATTTTCCAAAGTCAAGAGATTTATATCCGGAAAGTCACTGGCTAAAACAGTCTTCTCATCGTACTGCTCTCCAGTGTAGTAACCCAGCAGGGTAAGGGAACTAAGATATTGATTTTTTAAGTCGTTTTTTTTAGTTTCGTACTTTTTTACTTCAGTTAAACTCTTTAACATATCTATCCTGAGCGATCTGCCCGATTCATACTTTGCCTTTGTAAACTCGTATGTTTTAAGGGATGTATTATACAGTTCATCATAGTACCTAAATATTTTATAATTCATCAGAGCATCGTAATAAGCAGATTTAACATTTTTTATCACAAGGTTGTTCGTAGATTTTAATGTAAGCTCCTTTGATCTCAGCATTAATCTGGTAGAATCAAGCTGTGTAACAGTGGAGAAACCAGAAAAAAGGTTATAGCCCAGTTTTATTTCATTGTTAAAACTTCTAGAATCAGGACTCCCCTCTTGATCGGAGATGCTGTATGAAGATGAAAAATTTAATTTTGGGTAAAAATCTCCTCTGGCAATCTCCACATCTAACTTCTGCATATCCACATTCCTTTTAGATATGGATATCTCGGGAAAATGTTTCAGAGCCTTTTCCACAGCTTCATCTACAGTCAACGCAAATACAGACGATCCACAAACTAAAAAAAACAATAATATCAATCTCTTCATCTTCACACCATATAACCAGATTCTTAGAATAGGAAAAAGTTCATTAAACAACCCTAATATTGTAATGCGTTTTTTGCCTTAAATAGCCAAACTCTATCCCAAACAGCTTTTCACAGTACTTGCAGTATCTTGCCATTATATCGTATGAGTTGTTCTCCTCACTGATATGAGCAAAGTAAACCCTTTGGAGTTTGCTATGATAAAGCTCATGAACTACCTTTAAAGCATCCCTATTGGACAAATGCCCCTTGTTAGATAGGATTCTTTTCTTAAGATGCAGGGGATAGCTACCTTTTATCAGCAAATCATCTTCATAGTTAGATTCTAAAAATAATATATCTGACTTATCTATGGCAGATAATATATCTTTTGTCACAATACCGGTATCTGTAACAAAAGATATCTTGTAGTTATCAATAAAGAATGAATAACCAAACGAGGCAATGCTATCGTGACTTAAGGGGAATGGGTACGTAAGCCAACCTGGAAACTCATACATTACCCCCTCATCAATTAACTTTACATTGCCAATATCATAACCTGCATCGGATAGATGTTTTGCCACATCTAAGCAGCAGAATATGTCAGAGTTAAACAGAGCTTGATAGTACCGTAGCCCTTTAATGTGATCATGGTGTTCATGGGTTATAAAAAGATATATCTTCTTATCAACCAGCTTATCCTTTACCCTGACCAAATCCCTTTTATTTACTCCGATATCTATGAAAACACCATAATTATCATTTGTAATTAAGTAACAGTTACCTGAACTTCCAGAGGAAATAACATCAATTTCGAGCATTGTTTTATAATATATATCTTTTTAAAAAAATAAAGGGAAATGTTTGTAAAAGAAAAAAGGTGGGTGAACCCACCTTATACTGTTACTTTTATAGTACGACCAGCCCTTAACTTCTGAATTATCACCACAGAAAAGAACAACAACACCCCCACAGGGTACATATAGTATCTATAGCTATGGTCGATCTCTAAAAGGGCCGTCAATATCTTTGGGTTGAAACATATCAATGAAGCAGCAAAAAGCAAAGGCATTTCGTACCATTTATTTTTAATTATCAGCCAACCTTGCAAAAGGCTTGCAAAGGATAACCCACCGATAACAGCCATAGAAAATATCAATAGTGCAAAACTCCATGAGTTTATCCCGTGTAGTATAAGATCTGGATTGAAGATAAACATGAAAGGTATGATAAAGGTCCTCATGTGATAGATAAACCCTTGTATACCAGTTTCGATGGGGTTTGAACCTGCTAGAGCCGCAGCAGCGTAGGAACCCAGTCCAACAGGAGGTGTATCATCAGCAAGCATACCAAAATAAAAACAGAATAGATGAGCAGCCATTATTGGGACCACGTAACCGTAATTACCTCCCAATTCTACTATTACAGGGGCAATCAATGATGCCATAACAATATATGTTGCAGTAGTGGGTAGCCCCATACCTAATATCAAACTTGCTATAGCGGTAACTGTCACAAGAATATAGATATTCCCTTGGGATAAAGATTCCACGATTTGGGTTAGCATCCCACCAACACCCAATGTCACAATCCCCACAATTATTCCAGCAGAAGCACAGGCCAGTGACACAGAGACCATATTTTTAGCTCCCATTACAAAGCCATCTTTGAGTTCCATCAAAAATTTAATCAGCCCCTCTTTATAGCCCTTATTATCCTTCATTGCACTGTACAGCTCTTTAACCAACATAATTATTGCAAGAAATATAATAGCCCTAAAAGCTGACATTTCAGGGGAATGCCTTAAAATGACCAGTTCATACAGAAGCACAAAAATAGGTATTAGGTATATCACCCCCCTCTTGAGGGTTTCAAAGAATTTGGGTGTCTCTTCAGGTGAAAGCCCCCTCATCCCCAATTTAGATGCTTCAAGATGGCTCACAAAAAACAATGCAAAATAAGAAGTAAACGCTGGTATGGCAGCAGCCTTGATCACCTCAATATAAGGAACGCCCACATATTCACCGATGATAAAAGCAGCTGCACCCATAACAGGGGGCATGATTTGACCATCAATACTGGCAGCAACCTCAGTAGCTGCAGCTTTCTTGGCTGGATAGCCAACTTTTTTCATCAACGGTATAGTAAACGTCCCGGTTGTAACAACATTTGCAATACTCGATCCGGAAACTAATCCCGTAAGACCGCTGGATACAATAGCAGCCTTCGCAGGTCCCCCCTTGTATTTTCCAAAGATAGACAGTGCCAAATCTATAAAAAACTTCCCTGCACCTGCCTTATCCAACATTGCCCCCAACAATACGAAATAAAAAACAACTCCAGCAGACACACCAAGCGGTATACCAAAAATCCCTTCAGTAGACAAATAGATCTGATTCATAAACTTTACAATGGAAACACTCTTCAGTGCCAAAAAATCTGGCATATATGAGCCATAAAACACATACAGGCAAAATACAACAACAATTATCGGCATAGCAAGGCCAATAACACGCCTTGTCGCCTCCAGAATAGCAATAATTGCAACAACTCCAACATATATATCCATTTCAGTAGGGGATCCTGCTCTTGCCGCAAGCTCTTTAAAATTAAACACAGTATACATGACAGCAAAAAATCCTATTACCACAAAGATATAGTCAAAAATCGGTATCCTATCCCTTGCTGACAGAAAGCTAAAAAACCCACTGATCCTTTTCCTTTTTAAAAAGGGCATGTTTAAATATGCCAATACGATGGCAAACGCCAAATGGATTGCCCTGACCCTTGCACTGTCTAAAACAATAAAGGTCAGCAATCCAAACTGAAACAAGACCCAGCCCACAGATACCAACACTATCAAGAACTTATCGAAATTTCTTGGGTCCCTAAGTGATCCAGTATCCTCTCTTACCAATTCTTCAAGATCCAACTGCTTTCCAGACATATTTCTTCCTCATTTTCATAGATTAAAAAAGGGGGACACGCCCCCTAATCGAGTTTATTTTATTAGACCTTTTTCTTTGAAATATTTAAGTGCGCCCGGGTGCATAGGAGCCACATTTACATTTATAAGATCTTCAAGATCTAAGCCACCCAATGCGGGATGAAGCTTTTTAAACTCCTGAAGATTCTCAACAACCTCTTTTGTGATAGCATAAACAACATCTGCTGGAACGTCTGTGCTCGTTACCAAAAGTGCCTGAATACCTATTGATGGGACTTTGCCATCTTTTGCGTTAGCAGCATTAGGATATAGAGATACTGGTATATAGCCTTTAGAATAGTATGGAAGCTCCTTTATCAGTTTTTCCACAGGGGCACCTGTAATTGGAACAATTTTCACCTTGATTCTACCGGAAGTTGCTTCACTTACGCTACCATTTGGATGTCCAACTGTATAAAAGAAAGCATCCAATCTTTCATCCTGAATGAGTCCTGCAGATTCTACCGGCTTGATATATTCAGCTTTAAGATCAGATTCTTTCATACCAAAGGCTTTTAATAGATCCTTTGAGTTCTCAAGCTGTCCAGAACCAACACCACCCAAATTTACCCTTTTACCTTTGAGATCAGGGATACCATTTATGCCACTGTTGACTGATGCGACAAGTGTAATAAACTCATTATGAAGCCCAAACACAACCGCAAGCTTTTTTTGAGGTCCTTTATCTTTCCAAGCACCTTGACCATGATACGCTTGATATGTCAAATCTGCTTGAGCTATACCAAATTCGAGATCTCCAGACAAAACAGAGTTAATATTATACACTGAGCCACCTGTGGATTCAACTGTTGCTTTGATGTTGTATTGGGACCTCTTTGCATTCACAAGTCTAGCTATAGCCCCTCCAACAGGATAATAAACGCCGGTCACACCACCAGTACCTATGGTGACAAATGTTTGCTTAGTTGCAAACACCGATCCAGAGACAATAAGTAAAAAACCTAACACCATCATTAACAATTTTTTCATTTTATACCTCCTGCATATTCGTTATTTTATTTTATCTATTTTTGTTTTCATGTCAAGATATTATTAACCTTATAGCTCTTATTTTATATAACTAGATGATAAGAAATAAACTTTGTTAAGTTAGTTTTTAACACAATTAAGTCTGACCAAACAAATTTTTGTATTGAATAATTATTTTATATGGTATAATTATAATATGGGGGAACTATGGATCAAGAAAAGGTTAATTATTATGCAAATATACTTGAATTAGGCTACAATTTTACCTTAGAGGAGATAAAAAAGAACTATTATAGGCTTATTAAGCAATATCATCCCGACAAAATCACAGACAAGTCTTCAAAAGAGTATTATGAAATCTTGACCCATTTCCATAAGATCAATGAAGCCTACGATTTTCTGCTCAAACATTATAGTCAAATTTCACCTAAAAGCTATAAATCTGAGGAGCAAACAGAAAAAGATTTAGAAGCATACTTTTCAAATGGTTACCGTTTTTTCAAAAAGGGTGACATAAACTCTGCCCTTGATTGCTTTATGATATGCCACAGAAGGGATCCAAAAAACACAAATTACATAAGGATGATCGTTCGCTGTCTTATGACGAAAGATAGAAGGCTTTTAGAAGCCATCGAATATGCAAAAGCCCTTTTAGAGATAGAGCCTTATATAAGTGAGAACTACTACCTCATCGGAAGATGCTACTACCTTCTTAAAAACTTTCAATTAGCCCTTTCTTATCTTAAAAAAGCTCACAGTATGGGCTACAACGCTGAGGATATCGAAACTATATTAGAGCAACTTGAGCCTAAATCGTTTGTAAAAAAGATGTTAACAAAATTTAAAAAAAGCTAAATTATCTTTTTTTATCCTAAAATATGTTGTAAAATATGTGTAAATAGGTAAACTAAAAATATGAACGTAGATATTTTAAACAACAATATTGCTGTAATAGATTTAGGCAGTAATAGCTTACGTCTTCAGATTGCCACTGTTTTTGAAAAAAGTTATAAAATAGTTTGTGAATATAAGGAGTTAATAAGAATAGGTGATGAT
>JAOAHS010000036.1 GCA_026415135.1 Calditerrivibrio sp.
GGGTAAAAGATGTTTGTTAAGGTGTGTGGTTTGACGGAGAAAGAACAGGTGGATTGGGCTGTAGATCTTGGATTTTCTGCTATTGGTGTGGTGTTTTATCCTTTTAGCAAAAGGTTTGTTGGGCTTGAAAAAGGGGTAGAATTGGCAGAGTATGCAAAAGGCAGAATAAAAACTGTTGCTGTTGGTATAAGATATGATGAGGTAAAAGCTGTCGAACCTTTTTTTGATTTTATACAGATCGAAGAGTATCTGGAGAAACCTACTTTGATTTTATCCATTGATGATAAGCCCACTAAAGAAAATAGTATGTATATTTTTGATAAGAGTAAAGGGAAAGGTATTTTAAGTGAGATACCAGATTGGTTTTTTGCCATAAGGGATAAGACTATTTTGGCTGGAGGCTTAAATTCAGATAATATCTTAGATATAATTATCAAGTTTGAACCTTTTGGCGTAGATGTTTCCAGCGGTGTGGAGATAGCGCCCGGAAAGAAGGATTGGAGACTTATGGAAGACTTTATAAAAAAGTGTAGTTCTTTGGAGGCGATATGAAGGGTTTTTTTGGTGAGTTTGGAGGTCAGTTTGTGGCGGAGACGCTTATACCTGCCCTTGATCAATTAGAGGAAGCCTTTTTGAGGTTGAAAAATGATGAATACTTTAACAAAGAATTGAATTATCTTTTGCAAAGTTATGCAGGAAGGCCTACTCCTACCTATTTTGCTAAAAATATGTCTAACTTATATGGGTGTAAACTTTATTTAAAAAGGGAGGATCTTTTACATACAGGCGCCCATAAGATAAACAATACTATTGGACAGGGTCTTCTCACAAAATATATTGGTAAGAAAAGGGTGATAGCCGAAACTGGCGCTGGACAGCATGGAGTAGCTACTGCTACTGTTGCTGCACTTTTGGGACTTAAGTGTACCATTTACATGGGAAAGCTCGATGCCCAGAGACAAGAGATAAATGTACGCAGGATGAGGCTTTTGGGGGCTGAAGTAAGAGTGGTGGATGAAGGTAGTAGAACATTGAAAGACGCTGTAAGTGCAGCTTTGAGGGATTGGATAATGAATGTGGACAATACCCATTACATCATCGGTTCGGCTCTGGGGCCACATCCATTTCCTACAATGGTGGCTTATTTCCAGTCGGTGATAGGAAAGGAATCAAGGGGATTTTTTGAGACTAATTCACTTTCTTATCCAGATTATGTGATAGCTTGTGTTGGTGGAGGTAGTAATGCTATCGGTATTTTTAAGGGTTTTCTGGATATAGAAAGGGTTAATCTGATAGGTGTTGAGGCTGGGGGTAGATCCCATAAAATAGGTGACCATGCCATGTCGATAAATGCGGGAGCAAAGGGGATCTTTCAGGGTAGTCTTAGCTATGTTGTTCAGAAAGATGGTGGTCAGATAGCTCCAGTGCATTCTATATCTGCTGGACTTGACTATCCGGGAATTGGGCCAGAGCATGCTTATCTACATTCTATTGGTAGGGTAAAGTATGATTCTGTTACAGATGATGAAGCGATGGAGGGGTTTTATGCTCTTACAAAACATGAGGGTATTCTTCCAGCACTGGAATCAAGTCATGCAGTGGGTTATTTTATCAAGGAACATAAGAAGTTTAAGGATAGCACTGTTCTGGTATTGATTTCAGGTAGAGGGGACAAGGATATGGGGATAGTATCGGAGTACGAAAAAGATAGGGGTATTATATGAAAGGTGCTTATATACTTTATAATTATCCTACTGAAGAGCTTTTTAAAAAAGAGTTCCAGTATCTCTTAGATTCAAAGGTTGATTTCATAGAAGTAGGTCTGCCTTTTAATGATCCAGTGGCAGATGGTCCTGTCATTGCAAGGGCTTCTGATGAAGTAGCTGAGAGGGGGTATTCTCTGGATGAGATAGTTTTGGAAAAGGTGAGTAAAAAGATATATTTTATGACATACTCAAATGTAATTTTTAGCTATGGGTTTAATAGGTTTAGTGAGAGGTTTGGTAATGTTTTAGAGGGAGTGATAGTGGCAGATCTCCCAAATAGGGGCCATACCTTTTTTAAAGAGCATGGGTTTACCATTCCAATAGTGCCTTTTGCCACCCCTGAGTCAAGGGATGAGGATCTAGTTTTACTTGATCAACTATCTGGTGACTTTGTTTATTTTATTGGTATAAGGGGGATTACAGGTGGCAATGTGAATTTTAAAAGTGATGATATCAGGAAAAAATATCAAGAGATAAAGGGGTACACTAAAAAGAAGGTCATCGTGGGTTTTGGTATAAAGAGTAGAGGGGATGTGGATGAGGTTTTAGCTTTTGCTGATGGATTTGTTATTGGGACTGAGATTGTAAAACGACAAGTTAGTTTTGATGAGTTTAAGGGTTATGTCGATTCTATCTATGTTTGAGATTGTATGCATATGAACAATAATTTTTACGATATTGTTTTTGAGGACAATGATATTATAGTCTTGAACAAGATACATGGTGTTTTGGTGATACCTGATAGATACGATGATAAGTTGCCGCACCTAAAGGGTTTGTTGTTGGAACGTTATAAAAAAATATTTGTTGTCCATAGACTTGATTTTGGTACGGGTGGGCTTGTGGTATTTGCTAAAAATGAGTTGGCTCATAGAGATTTATCTATGCAGTTTGAAAAGGGGGAAGTTTATAAGGAGTATTACGCCCTTGTAAAGGGGAGTTTCCCTTATGATGTTACCTGTATGTTACCCATTTCAAAAGTCAACTATCATGGAAGATATAAAATAAATTTCAAAAGTGGAAGAAAAGCAATAACGTCCTTTTTTGTGTTAGAAAAGTTTTCTGATAGATCCTTTTTAAAAGTTGTTCCTTTGACAGGTAGGGCTCACCAGATCAGGGTTCATCTAAGGGCATTGGGGTTTCCACTGCTACAGGATTTTTTATATGGGGAAAGATTAGAAGATAAGAGACTGACATTGCAAGCATATTTCCTTCGTTTTAAACATCCCTCAAAAAGTAGAGAGATCAGTTTTGAAGCACCTTTGAGCCCTTATATGAAAAATTTTTTAAAAAATTGCTAAAGTTGCTTTTTGTTTTTCCGATACTAAGCTCAGGACGCAAGGAAGCGCCTGAAAAATAGAGAAAACCTCTATTGAAAGAATCAAGGAGGATTATATGGCAGTGTCAATTTACAACAACCTTATGTCTTTGAATGCCCAAAGACATATCACCTCTACCAACTCCATGTTGGGGAAGTCTCTTGAGAGGCTGTCTTCAGGCCTCAGGATCAATCATGCATCTGATGATGCTTCTGGTATGGCGATCTCTGAAAAGTTAAGGGGTCAAATCAGTGGTTTGAAAAGGGCTATAATGAATGCCCAAGATGGTATCTCTATGTTACAAACCGCTGAAGGTGCTTTGGAAGAAGTTTCTTCTATGCTTCAAAGAATGAGGGAACTGGCTGTACAGGCAGCAAACGGTACTTATACCTCAAACGACCGTGTGGAACTCCAAAAAGAGGTGGAACAACTCAAAGCAGAAATCAACAGAATCTCTGCTGCTACTGAGTTTAACACCAAGAAATTGTTAAACGGTGATGGTACAGCTCTTTGGTCTTCAAGTAGCAACAAAATAAGCGCCATCATCAGGGGTAATGTAGCTGAAGGTAACTATGAAATTAGTCTTAAGGCAAACAAAATAGGTCAGAATCAAGTATTTAAAACTGATATTATGACCTTGCGAGAAGGTGTTATCGGTGCCGAAATTGTTGGTAACAAGGTCCATTCTGCAGCTGGTGATTTTAACGGTAACGATACTAATGTGGCTTATGTAAAGGATCCTAAAACAATTGCGAGAACTGGTACGGCATATTATACTGTAACAATAGGTACTGCAAATGGTTCAACCTCTTCTTTTGCAACCCTTTCAATGTATCAGCAAGTGGGTTCTGCTTTTGTTTTTTCTTCTGGAGCATCTCTCAATACTCAGGGTAGGTCTGGCTATATAGAATTTGAATTTTTAGCTACAGCAACAACAGCAACAACAACTGCCAAAAACAATGGTGCAAGAGCAAGATTTATAGATGCAAAGACAGGTTTTGTAGGTAATTGGTCATACTTTACATTAGGAGCTGGTAATGATGGTAATGTATCTGCAAGTATGACATTAAGCTACAGTGGTAGTGGTAGTATAGCTTTGAGTGTTTCGTTTGATATCTCCTCAGGTGGAAAGGTGCAGGCTGGGGATAAGGTGCTTTTTGCTATTTCGAGAACAGCTACAGCTGCAGCTTCTGTAGCCATTTCTGGTGGTGGGACAGTGCAGATATCAGGAGGACCCAATAGTATAACAGGGCCAAGAATATTTTTTAATGAAGGAGAACTTACCAAGAAAGATACTGACGGCTTACCAGATTATAATGATGTAACTATAACTTATGTCTCATTGAACCAGCAGAATGGTAATATTGATATTGGCAGTATAACAATGGGCTTCAAAGATATGCCTTCTGGTAATACTGCAACTTATGCTTCTACTGTTGGTGGTGACTTCTTATTTGCTATAAATGGTGCTGGTGAAGCTGCGACTACTACTACTAAACTAAAAGATATAGCAAGGTTTATAGATGCCGATGGTAACAACCTTTTTGACAACAAGCAGGAGCTCACAATTTGGGGTGGTGGTAAAAGTGCTGTTATATACCTTGAGGCGGATGATACCATAGCCGATTTTGAGGAAAAACTCACAAATGCGATAGTTAATCAACTTGGACTTGGATCAGATAATTCCCTTGTAAATTCCCATCTTGTGGATTATATCTCTGACCCATCAGGTACGGGTAATCGTAGTGTGAAGGGTACCTTTATTATTCAAACTGCTCTTGCTGGAGAGCAAGGTGAAATAGCTTTTAGTGGGGATCAGAGGCTTTTGAATGCCCTTTCCCTTGCTGAGATACAGAAATCTGTTAATAACACCACATTGGTTACAGTGAAAAATGCCCACACTGGAGATCTTATAGGCACAGATGAAACAGGTAATGATAGAGTAAATGGTGTTATAAAGGGTATAGAACTTGTGGTTGATTCGAGGGCAAATGTTTCTGCATATTGGGATACAACTAATAATAGTTTGAAATTTAAAGAAAATGACAATGCTTCTACACAGAAGTATTTCCTCCATGTAGTTGATAATGCAACAGATCTTCAGATCGGTCCAAATCAGGGGCAGACATTGTCTGTATCTATTCCACAGCTAGATGTTAAAGGTCTTGGGATCGAAAATGTGTACCTTGTATCCCAGACATTAGCCCAGAGAGCTATACCTGATATTGATAATGCTCTAAGTCAGGTGGTGACCATCAGGGCAACAATAGGTGCCCAGATAAACAGACTTGAACATACCATTGCAAACCTGACAGTGGCTAAGGAGAATATGACTGCCTCTGAATCGAGGATACGTGACCTTGATGTTGCTGAAGAGATGGCTACTTTTACAAGATTCCAGATTCTTGGTCAGTCTGGTATGGCTATGTTGGCACAGGCTAACCAGATTCCACAGATGGCTCTTCAGCTTCTTAAATAGTTTTTAAAAGATATTTAAAAAACTACTATGGAGGATACTATGGCAGCTTTAGTTAAAAAACAAGAACAAAACAATACAGTAGAAAAATCTCAACTAACAAAATTGTATGAGATGCTAAGGGAGATGTTCAATAGCCAATATTACGGAGCTATCGAGATAAAGTTTGAAGCTGGTAAGGTGACCATTGTGAAAAAGACAGAGAGTATAAAACTTTAAGAAGGTCAAAAAAAGTTTTGAAAGGGGGCTTGGCCCCCTTATTTTTTGTTCGAATTTTATTACTGTTATGTTATAATAAAAATAGGAGGTGTATATGGTAAAGATAGAGATTTATTACAATGCAAATATTGACAAAGAAACACCAGAGATAGCTGAAAATATAAAATATAAATTTGGCAAAAATGTCAAAGTAGATCTTTTTGATACAAACGAAGTGCCTGTTCCTGAAAAGTATGGTATTATAAACCCCCCGGCTGCTGTTATAGATGGTAAGAGGATTATAAAGATCGATGGTAGAGATAGTCTTGAAGAGATCGTTACGAAAGTAATTTTTTAAAAATAGCTAAAGTTTTTTAAGTTTTGTCCGAATAGATGAGGGCAGGGAAGCCAAAACTCTACATGGATGTACCGTGAAGGTGCGTCATGGTAAAGATAGAGAGTAAAAGCTTTATTCTGCAGGACATCAAAGGTCCTCAAAAATCAGATAACATTGCACCATCTCCAACGAAGAGTAACACTGATCCTTTTTCGACATCAAAGATTGGTAATTCTGTTTCGGATATCTATTATACTGTGAATAGTCTAAATGCAAGTATTAAAACCCTTGAAAATTATATTGAGAATCTCGAAAAGACTAAGAATGTTACCAGGCAGGAATATGAGAATAAGCTTGTTATCCAAAGGATAGCAGATAATGTAGCAAATCAGATGAGGCTTAGAAGTTCATCAGCCTTGTTAGCACAGGCAAATGTATCCTTAGAAAGGGTGATACTGTTGTTAGAATAGTAATTTTTATTTTATAAAACAAAGTTTCTTTTATGAAAGTATAGTTTTTTTATTGATATATTTGATAGTATGTAGATATAGATTCAATCTGTTCTTACTAATCCAAAAAATATTTTGTATATTGTATACAGAATCGTTGACAAAAAATTTTTTTTTTGTTATTTTTGTCCTAAAAGATTTTTAACAATGTTTGTAAAATAAAATATAAGGGGTGTAAAATGCCAAGAAAAGATTTGGTGACCTATCCCAAAAAGGTATCCTACAGGAAGCATACCGGGATGACGGCATGGCTTCTTCATCGCATTACAGGAGTAATTTTAGGTCTGTATCTTATTCTTCACATTTTTAGCAAAGCAGGTTATGCAGATTGGTTTGGAGCTTTGACGGGTAATGCTTTTGCCAGGATTATTGTGTTGGTGGCTTTTGCTTATCATGCTTTCAATGGTTTTAGGATAGTCTTGATCGACTTTTCAAATGGGGCAGAAAGAGAGGTTTTCTCAAAGCAGTTCATGGTAGTGATACTTCTTACTATAGTAGTCACCATAATTGGTGCTATTCCTTTGTTTTCTTAGGAGGTTAGGTTATGATGAAGGGATATAAATTTAACGGTTCCAGCGATTCTGGACTTTTTGAGTGGCTTTTGCAAAGAATATCTGGTGTTATACTAATAGTGGTTATTGCTATACATTTCTTTTCTATGATAAAATCAGGTCAGTGGGGTCTTAAAAGCATAGTGTTGGGTCCTCTTTTTGCTTTTGGTATTTTCCATACTATGAATGGGTTTAAGATGATCACTGATGATTATGTATCATCAACCATCTGGAGAGCTATAATTCTTGCCGTATACTGGATAGTAGGTGTTACGGCGGCAGTTTTAGCTCTTAAAATCGTATCTGGACTATAAAATTTAAGGAGAGGTAAAAAGTTATGTCTGTAAAAGTAGAATATCATAAGTTTGATGTGGTTGTATTGGGTGCTGGTGGTGCTGGGCTTAATGCAGCTCAGGTGGCATCTCAATATGTCAGCACTGCTGTAATATCAGAGGTTTATCCTACAAGAAGCCACACGATTTCTGCTCAGGGTGGTATCTCTGCAGCATTGGGTAACCTGGAGGAAGATCACTGGATCTGGCACATGTATGATACTGTAAAAGGTAGTGACTACCTTGCGGATCAGGATGCTTGCGAATATATGACAAGATTGGCGCCTCAGTATATAATTGAGCTTGAGCATATTGGTGTGCCTTTTAGTAGGACTCCGGATGGTAAAATAGCCCAGAGACCTTTTGGTGGACATACTGCGGAGTTTGGTAAAAGACCTGTAAAAAGGGCATGTTATGCTGCAGATAGAACTGGGCATGTAATGCTTCAAACCCTTTTTGAAAAAGCTGTTGCCCAAAAGACGCAGTTTTTCAGCGAGTTTTATGCTGTTGAGCTGCTTACTAATGAGGGCGCAGTAAATGGTGTTCTTTGCTGGGACATCAAAAACGGTGGTTTCCATCTTTTCCATGCAAAGGCTGTTGTTTTTGCTACGGGTGGTTGCTGTAGGATCTTCAAAACAAATTCCAATGCTCATATAAATACCGGCGATGGTTTAGCCCTTGCTCTTAGGAAGGGTTTTTCATGGTCTGACGCAGAGTTTATCCAGTTCCATCCGACTGGTATTTATGGCGCAGGTAACCTTATCACTGAAGGTGTCAGAGGTGAAGGTGGTATCCTTTTGAATGCTCAGGGTGAAAGGTTTATGGAAAGATATGCGCCAACCATCAAAGACCTTGCTCCAAGAGATATTGTTTCGAGATCGATGGTAAAAGAGGTACTTGCAGGTCGTGGTGTGGGGCCAAACAAAGATCACGTGTTACTTAAGATAGATCATATAGGTGCTGAGGCAATACATGAGAAACTTCCTGGTATTCATGAGCTTGCTCTTGTGTTTGCAGGTGTGGATTGTACCAAAGAGCCTATCCCTGTTATGCCAACTGCCCATTATCAGAATGGTGGTATACCTACTAACTATCTCACTCAGGTTATCAAGGGCGTAGGACCTAATCCAGAGGAGACTGTGCCTGGGTTCTTTGCTGCTGGTGAAATAGCTTCTGCTTCTGTACATGGTGCTAACAGGCTTGGTACAAATTCACTTCTTGATCTTGTTGTTTTTGGTAGGACAGCTGGTGAGCAGTCTGCAAAATATGCTAAGGAAAATGGTTTTGTACCTCTTGCTGAAAATGCTGGTAAAGAGGGGATAGAGCTACTTCAAAAGTTCTTAAATTCAAATGGTAAAAATACCTTTGGTCCGATGTATAAGAAATTAACAGAGACTATGGAAGCTTATGTCGGCGTGTTTAGAACAGAAGAAACAATGACCACTGCCAAAGGTATTTTAGCTGAATTAAAGCAACAGTTAGAAGATTATAGGGTTAACGATAAATCCACAGTGTATAACCTTGAGCTCATCGAAGCCCTTGAGTTAAATAACATGGTATTGGTATCTCAGGCTCTTACAGAAGCGGCGCTCCTTAGAAAAGAGTCAAGAGGAGGTCATGCTCGTGAGGATTATCCTGAAAGGGATGATGTAAACTTCCATAAGCATACCGAAGTTACACTGGATGGTGATGGGAATATTAAAGTAGATTACAGACCTGTTCGTATGAAGCCTCTCACTGTGGAATCTTTCCCACTTAAACCAAGAGTATATTAAAGGGAGGAAATGATGAGTACAAATAAATTTGTTACTTTTGAAATATTCAGATACGATCCAGAAAAGGATAAAGAACCATACTATCAGACTTATAAGGTGGAAATTAGAAGAAACGGTATGCTTTTGCTCGAGGGTCTTAATCAAGTTAAATGGGAGATAGATCCTACATTGAGTTTCCGAAGATCATGCCGTGAAGGTGTGTGTGGATCTGACGGCCTTAATGTAAATGGTGTGAATATGTTATCCTGCATGACAAAGATAGAGGATTTGGGAACTGATCATATAGTAATTCAGCCACTGCCCGGGATGAAAGTTATAAGAGACTTGGTGACAGATGTAGATGATTTCTTCCAGAAATTTATTACAGTGAAGCCATATCTCATAAGAAAGAGCCCAGCACCTGATAAAGAGTTTTATCAGTCACCAGAAGATAGAAAGCTTTTGGATGGGCTATATGAGTGTATTCTTTGTGGATGCTGTTCCTCTTCATGTCCTTCTTATTGGGTTGATGAAAAGTATTTGGGACCTAATGCGTTTCTTAGAGCTTACAGATATTTGATCGATTCGAGGGACGAAGGTGCAGATGAAAGGCTGCCTATTCTTAATGATAAAAATGGTGTGTGGAGATGCCACACAATTTACAACTGTGTTGAGGCTTGTCCAAAGCAGTTAAACCCAACAAAAGCTATAGTGGGTATAAGAAGGATGCTCCTCGAAAGAGGATATTAATATTCTGCCCCCGAAAGGGGGCTTTTTTTGTTGATTAAAATCAAAGTTTTCTTTAGAATTAATTAGAGGGACCTATGAGGATAGTATTTCAACTGTTGGGTATATTTGCTATAATAGTGTTTATAATTTTTATTATCTATAAAGAGAAGTTTTCTGTGGAATTCAAACCTTATAACAATCCTAAGGTGAAAGTAGATGGAATAGTAATAAATACTTCATCAGGGGATTATAAACTGTTAATCTGAATCTGTATCTTGAGATCAGTGATAAAAAGTCAGCAATAATTGTAGAGGAGGATAGAAAAAGGATTACAGCTATGATATCAGAAGCCCTTTCTGATAGTAAAGATGTGAGGACGAATGCTGGTAAAGAAGAACTCAAGCTTAAGATTAAGAAGACACTAAATAATTATTATGGAAAGGAAATTATAAAGGATGTGTATTTTACATACTTTATGATTTACGACTAATATTTCAGAACTGTATATTGTATACAAAAAACTCTTTACAAATGAAAAAAAATGAATATAATAAGCAAAAAATGAGATAAGAGTTTTTATTCTTTCAGAAGGTGTGTAGAAGATGGAAGATAATTTTTATGTAGATTTTTTGATTGGTTTTTTTTGTTCTGAATATATTATAAAATCCGAATATAGTAATGAAAAAATACATAATAGAAGGCAAGATCTGCCTAAAAAGGAGGTATTATTATGAAAAAAATTTTCTTAGTAGCTTTAATAGCTATTATAGCTGTATCTGTGGCTTTTGCTGCTGGTGATGCAAGGAAAGGTAAGAGAGAATGGAAGGGTGAATGTAGGACTGTTTGTCACGACGGTTCTAAAGCAGGTGTACCTGCACTTAGCCCAACTTCTAAGACCCAGAAGCAGTGGGATGCTCTAAAAGGAAAAATAGATGATTGTGTCAAGAAAAATGGTAAGAAGGCAAATGCTGAAAATATCTTCCAGTATTTGCGTGACCATGCAATGGATTCTGATCAGCCAGAAACATGTGGTTAGAATTTTTAGGGGGCAGGTGTAGCCTGCTCCATGATTTTATTTTTATGAAATTGAAAGGTTTTTTATAAACTATATATTGTTATATTTATATATGACAATTTTTGTTTTGTGTAAAGAAAGGTTTTTGTGCTGGGTTTTAAAGCCCTTTTAAGAGTAGTTTATTAATAAAACTTATGGAGGCATTATGAAAAAGTTAGTGGCACTTTTAGCAGCAGGTCTCCTTTGTGGGACAACATTAGCATCAGCTCAAGATGTAGATCTTTCGGCTCTTAAGGCTCAAATAGCAGAACTGCAAAAAAAGGTGGACGAATTGTCCAAAGACATGGGCAAAGTTCAGCAGCATACTGTGACTGATAAGGTGAGTCTGGGGATTGAGTTTACTACAAGGCTTGATAGTACTCAGTATAAAGATGTAAGAGGTCTTCCAGCTTTTGCAAGTGATATGATGAGTTTATGGTTGGGAAATAGTTTGGCAAGCACTACTGGCGCAGGAAGTGGTAAGTGGGACCAGTTTAATATGATGTCTATGGCTCCTGGGCAAGATGGCTGGAATGATGTTTTTATGCAAAAGTACGGTATGGGACTAATGCAGATGATGAATATAAATCCAATGGATGGGTTGAATGCTACCGAAATGGCTACTATGAATTATTGGACACAATTATTGTCTTCGAGAACGTTATCTCAACAACAATCCAACGCTGTTTATCAAATGTTTAACTCAGTGAAACCTAAAAAATACGATACCAACAATGACTTTATGTTAACCAATAAACTCCGTGTTAGACTAAGTAGTAAAGTAAACGAGAATCTTTCCTTTACTGGTCGTCTGACAATGTATAAGACCTATGGTGATACTACTCCATTCCGTTTCTTCAATGGGACTATGGGAAGTATGAATATGGATTCTAACTCTGCTCAGGTTCCTACGGATGATAACTTACATGTAGAAAGAGCATATTTTGTTTATTCCAATAACATAGGTTCAATACCTTACCATTTCTCTTTCGGTAGAAGACCAGCA